>JBDSIC010000271.1:0-3273 GCA_039918195.1 Mucilaginibacter sp. | reverse complement strand
TATTTCGCCCGGCGATGTGATTGACTTTTGGCGGGTGCTGCTGGCCGATAAAATGAACAAGCGCCTGCTTCTTTATGCAGAAATGAAGTTACCCGGCGAAGCCTGGCTGGAGTTTAAGATAGTGGAACGCCATGGAAAGAATTTTTTGAGCCAGGTGGCCACCTTCAGGCCTAACGGGCTTTGGGGCAGGGCTTATTGGTATTTAATGTGGCCGTTCCACCTGTTTATTTTTAAGGGAATGGCGAAGCAGATAGTTAAATTTGAGCAAGCCCCTGTTTAATTTTTATTTACCACTTTTATAAACTATCGGCATTAACAGATGAAACACATACTACTTACCGGCGGAACAGGGTTATTAGGCACACAGCTAACCAACCTGCTGTTATCCAAAGGCTACACCGTTAGTCACCTGAGCCGCGGGCCGGGCAAGGATGCGCGGATACAAACCTTTTTATGGGATATTGAAAAAGGCAGGATAGATGAGCGCAGTATTGACGGCGTAGATACCATTATCCATTTGGCCGGTGCCGGCATAGCCGATAAAAGCTGGACGGATGAACGCAAAAAATTATTGTTAGATAGCCGAACAAAATCAATTGCATTAGTATACAGCGTGCTTAAAAAGAAACAGCACCAGGTTAAAACCATCATATCCGCATCCGGTATCGGCTATTACAGCGATAGGGGCGACGAGCTGATGTTTGAGGATAGTGCCCCTGCCAATGATTTTTTAGCTACCTGCTGTGTAGAATGGGAAAAGGCTGTTGATGAGGGGAAGGAACTGGGTTTGCGCATAGTAAAATTTCGCACGGGGGTGGTGCTTGATGCTGCCGGCGGTGCTTTACCAAAACTGGCCTTACCCGTAAAGTTTGGTGTTGGCGCGGCATTGGGTAGTGGTAAACAGTGGATATCTTGGATACACACGCAGGATGTGATAGATATGTACCTTTTCGGTATTGAGCATGAAATAGAAGGAGCCTACAATATGGCAGCCCCAATACCGGTAACTAACCGGCAGCTTATTAAGGCCGCTGCCAAACATTTAAAACGGCCGTTATGGCTGCCCAACGTGCCCGCATTTGCGTTGAAGCTTTTTTTGGGCGAAATGGCTACGCTGGTACTTGGCAGCACTAAAGTGTCCGCACAAAAAATAGAACAGGCCGGGTTTAAATTCAGCTACCCGGATGTAGATGCGGCCTTAAAGGAGGTTTATGGCAAATAAAACGGCGGTCACGGTTTTTTGGTTCAGGCGCGACCTCCGGCTTGATGATAATGCCGGGTTTTATCATGCGCTAAAAAGCGGTAACCCGGTATTGGCTTTCTTTATTTTTGATAAGGAGATATTAAACGATCTGAAAGAAAAGGATGATGCCAGGGTTACATTCATCTATCAAGCTATAGAACAACTCAACACGGAGATTAAAAGGCATGGTAGCGGCTTGGTGGTAGCTTATGATACCCCCCGCGGGGCTTGGGATAATTTGCTAAAAGAATATACAGTCGCCGAAGTCTACACCAACCATGATTATGAACCATACGCCAAAGAGCGGGATAACGATATAGCCATACTGCTCAAAAAGCAGGGCATAGATTTTAAAACTTACAAAGACCAGGTTATATTTGAAAAAGCCGAAGTAGTAAAGGATGATGGCAAGCCTTACACCGTTTTTACCCCGTACAAACGTAAATGGCTCGAAAAGCTAAAGCCATTTTACCTTAAGGCTTATCCCAATAAAAAATACTTTAAAAACCTGTTAAAGTTCGACGGCCCGGCTATACCGTTGTTAAAGGCAATGGGTTTTGAAAAAAGTGACAGGCAATTCCCGGACAAACAGTACAATGTTGTAATAGAAGATTATGCTGAGAAGCGGGATTTTCCGGCCATTACAGGCACGTCGCACATTGGTATACACTTGCGTTTTGGTACGGTAAGCATACGGCAGCTTGCAGCGGATGCCAATAGTTACCACGAAAAAACATGGCTGAGCGAACTGATATGGCGCGAGTTTTATATGATGATACTCTATCATTTCCCTCAAACGGTTGACCACGCCTTCAGATCCGAATATGACCGCATACAATGGATAAATAACGAAGAACAGTTTGAAGCCTGGTGCCGTGGCGAAACAGGCTACCCGCTGGTGGATGCCGGTATGCGCGAACTGAATGCCACCGGCTTTATGCACAACCGGGTGCGCATGTTGACCGCCAGTTTTTTAAGCAAACACCTGCTGATAGACTGGCGCTGGGGCGAACACTACTTTGCCGAAAAATTATTGGATTACGAAATGGCCAGCAATGTAGGCGGCTGGCAATGGGCTGCAGGTTCGGGTACCGACGCGGCGCCTTATTTCCGGATATTTAGTCCCGACGCGCAACTTAAAAAATTCGACCCTAAGTTGGAGTACATAAAAAAATGGGTACCGGAATACGCCGACTTCAGCAAATATCCAAAACCCCTTGTTGATCACGCCTTTGCCCGCGAACGCTGTTTAAAGGCTTTTAAAGCGGCGCTTGCAAAATAATTTACAATAACTCAACCGTTTTTTTTATATCAAAATCAAATACCAGGCAACTAAAGCCGGGTATCCCGCTGGTATTAGCCGGCCGGCCATAGCCTAAATTTGATGGAATTAATAATGAGATGGTTTGCCCTGGTTTAGCAAGTTTCAATCCCTCCTGTGCACCCTTAACCAAATCGTCAATTAAAAAATCTACACTAGCTGTTTGCTCCTGTATAACAACCTTATTTAGCAATTGCAGCTTATATGTAACGGTTACCTTTGAAGTTTGGGTTATTACCGCGCCTGTATCCGAGCCGGTAATTTTATAAAACAGGCCCGAGGGGGTTTCGTTATAACCGCTAAGGCTATTTGTAGCTAAATACTTCTTTATCGCTATTTTATCATATATGTCTTGGTTATCAACTATACGTACAAAATAGTCAAGGCATTGGTTACCTGCTATACGGCCATTCACATTACCGCTGCTGCCCGAGCCAAAGCCGTTAACGCCATAGGCCAGGTGCGATGGGATAAGCAAACGCATTGCCCCGCCTTTGTGCTTTAAAATATTGTAGATACCGGATTGTAAACCTTTAGGCAAACCCAGGGCAGAAAACTGCCCTAAAAAGCCGGCATAGTGATTTGCAATGGTATCAAGGGAAGTGTACTTTCCGTCAAAGCTGCGGATAGAGTAAACCATCGCCAAATTGTCTGAATATTCAATACGGGGGCTGTCTATATTGCCTTCATTAAGTATCTGGTAGTACAT
>JBDSIC010000270.1:0-5541 GCA_039918195.1 Mucilaginibacter sp. | reverse complement strand
AAATTTGCGGTATGCAAAAAATGTAACACAATGCCTGAGCAACTTTTACAATTCGACCGGCATTTATTTTACTTTATCAACCACGACCTCTCGAACGCTTTTTTCGACTGGCTGATGCCGTTTTTGCGTAACCCAAAATTCTGGATACCACTGTATATTTTTATCGTGGTGTTTTGCATCTACAAATTTAAAAAAACAGGCGTTATTATTATTGCCATGCTGGCCGCAACCGCCGGCATAGCCGATTTTACCAGCGCAAGCCTGGTAAAGCCCGCTATACACCGCGTGCGCCCCTGCCGGGATGTTATCACCTCGAAAACAGATATAGCGCGTGTGCCTTGCGGAACAGGCTACAGTTTCCCGTCAACACACGCTACCGATCATTTTGCCATGGCTGCTTTTTTAAGCCTGGTATTTTGCAGCCGATGGCGCAAAATATGGATATTTGCCATGCTATGGGCGGCCATCATCTGCTTTGCGCAGGTATACGTAGGCGTACACTACCCTATTGATGTAATAGGCGGTGCCCTCTATGGTCTTATCATTGGCTTCGCTATGGCCTTATTGTTTAAAAAATTACAACCCAACTTTTATAAATGAACGCCTGGCAACTGATATTACTTTTTTCGAGTGCCTTTTTTGGTGGGATGTCCGTGTTCCTGTTCAAGGGGCCTAACCATAACATGCTGAAGTTGGTGCTGTCATTCAGCGGGGCATACCTGTTCGGTATTACCGTGCTGCATTTAATACCTGATGCTTACCATGGCAACGATAATTTTGTCGGGGTATTTATTTTAGTCGGATTTATATTCCAGATCGTACTGGAACAGTTTTCGGACGGTATAGAGCATGGCCATATCCATAAACATAACCACGAGCATGTAGTGTTCCCGGTAGGCATTATGGTAAGCCTCTGCCTGCATGCCTTTTTAGAGGGTATGCCCATCGCCGAAGGACACCAGCACGAACTGGTATTTGGCATTGCCCTGCACCATATACCCGCCGCATTTGCCTTAGGCAGCGTTTTACTGGCCAGCGGGCAAACACGTAACCGTACCATTGTTTTTATACTGCTGTTCGCGGTAATGGCCCCGGCGGGTTACTTCTTCAGCACCGAGCTAAGCAATGGCGGCATAGGCAATTTACAGCAGTATTTTAACCGGATAATGGGTGTAGTAATAGGCATATTCCTGCATATATCAACCACCATCCTATTTGAATCGAGCGCCGACCATAAGTTTAACCTGCGGAAAATGATAGCGGTTTTATGCGGGATAGGGATAGCGCTGGCGGGGTTTTTATTGTAAGAATTCTACAACAATTATTGACTTTTGATTGATGAAGCTAATGGTTTTACTTTTTGGTCTAATACGTCAATAACACTTTTCTTTAAAACGTCGTATTGAATGTCCGGCCCTTTAAAACCAGCATTAAAAGTATAGTGCCTATCACCTTTTGACATACACAATAAATACATTTCGCCTGTTTGTTCTACTAAGATCGGCGAATATTCCGTTTGAATAGTATATTCTATTACCTCATCAGAATTTTTAATATAAAAAATATGTTTTCTATAAATATCGTTTTTAGCACCTGATTCAAAACGCTCAAAAGCCTGAATAAGTTTGTCGTTCCACTTAAACTGTTCAAAACAAAACATATCTTTCAAGTTATCCTTTAATTGCCCTTTTGCATGTGCATCATATAATTTTTCTATATAAGGCCGCGCCTTGCCATATTCTTTATTGTGATGATATAGCTGTATTAATTTAGCATAGGATTGATAGTCGTTCGGTGATAGATCAATCAACTCGATAAAAGCAGGTTCAGCTTTGTCGTAATCGCCTTTTAGCGATTCATATAGTCCGATATTATATAAAGCATTTTGATAAGAATCAGACGCTTTAGAAACTTTAGACTTAGCAATGTAAAATGCTGCTAAAGCATTTTCATCATCTTTTTGCTGCGAAAAAATCTGTGCTATCATAGAGTAAGCTCTACCCGGCGCATCCTTTTTATAAGTTGCTGTTTTATATGCTGCCAGAGCTAATTCATTTTTTTTCTGATTATAAAAAGAGTCACCTAATCCACTATAATATTCTCCATTATCGGGTTCTAATGCAATCGCTTGTTTAAAAGTATTAATTGCTTCTTCATACTTGCTCATGTAATTAAGCGTTTCAGCCTTTATGTAATATGCTTTTGCATATTTAGAATCTTTATTAATAGAGCGCTCCATAAACTTAATGCTGTTACTATCATCCTCTTTCATGTAATAAGCCATCCCTATATAGTAAAGTGATTTTGCTGAATAGCCATTAGAATTTACTGCATGTTCTATTACTTTATTGTATTGATTACTGTCAATTAAAGTTTTTAAGTTATCAGCAACCTTATCTTGGGCAAAGGCTGCCAAGCTAAAAATAGTGAGGATTATTATTAAAAATGGTTTCACGGTTTAGCTTAATTTATTTTTAAATGGGCTATCACAAAATGCTCCACTATTTTCCTAAATAATAGTCCGAAATCGAACATTCGAAATCCGAAATCAACTACCCCCGCAACTTATCCAGCAGATCGCTCAATTGCCCGGCTTCCTCTTCAGTAAGGTGATTTTTTAGTACTTCCCTTGTTTTAAACTCGGCGTCCATTATGGCCAGTATTTTTAGGCCTTCGTCGCTGATAACGATATCTACGGCGCGGCGGTCGCGGCTGTTGGTGCAGCGGGTTACGAGGCCCTTTTGTACCAGGCGGTCAACTATCCGCGATGCGTCAGACATCTTGTCTATCATGCGCTCCTTAAGCAGGTTGATGGTGGCCGGTTTAGGATACTGCCCGCGCAGTATGCGCAGTATATTAAACTGCTGCGTAGTAAGGTTATTTTTCTCGAAATGACACCTGAAAAAATTACTTAGCCAGCCGTAAGTATAGTTCACATTAATGACCGCTTTCTGGTAATTATCTTCAAATTTATTACTCTTTATTTCTTCTTCAATTCGCATAAGGTAGTATAACTAACTGAAATGCAAATATGTTTATAATTTTTTTATTTGTTTGGATTGTTTTTCCTTACCGTATTCCCATGGGCAATGCAGGCAATTATTTTTACAGCAGTAACCGCGTTTTAAGTGATATTCTTTGGTGAAAACAAAGTTGCCGTCGGCGTTTATGTAGTAATCGACATTCTCCTGCAGCATCATACTAACTAAGTATTTTTACAAAAATATCGTTCTTAAAGTAATCTTTAAGATGCCTGCCATCCCCGTGCAGTGTCCAAATTTGTTGGGGTTGCACTTGCTTTACAGTATGGAGTATATCGTTCCAGTCGGGGTGATCTGATATAAAAAGTGTGTCCTGCGTATTCACCTGCAAATTCTTCCAGCCCGAAGCGAACAGGCGCTTAACCCCGGTGGCGCGCGAATAACTATCGAAGGTGAACGGCGGCACAATGTATACGTGATCCTGCTGGTTCTTCATCAGTTTACGGCCGTATATTTGGTACTTACCCGGACTATAGCCCATCTTCTCGTACACCGCGTTAAGCGGCATTATACGGTGGTGAACGAGTATGGTCTTCTGCGGGGCAAATTCTGTGATCATGCGGATAAGGCGCTGGCTTTTGCCCAGCGCGTAAGCACCTAACATGATATTGGTATTAATGTAGTTCAGTTTTTTTATTTCCGCTACCGGGTCAGGATGCAGCACGTTAGGGTTGGCAAAGGTGCTTTCGGTTATCAGCACATCGGCTTGTACCCATTCAATAGGTTCGCAGGTAGCGTCGGGCTGCAGCTTATAATCACCTGTGTACAGGTATTTAACGCCCCCATATTCCATTAAAACCTGCGCCGAGCCTAACATGTGCCCGGCAGGAATAAAACTTACCTGTACGCCGGCTATAGTAAATGATTCACGAAACGGAGCTATATTAAACACCTTACCCGCGTTTTTGGCGTAGCGTAGCTGCATAAAAGCGGCGGTGGCTTCAGTACAATAAATTTCGGTGTTGCCGGCTACGGCGTGGTCGGCGTGGGCGTGAGATATTACCGCTTTTGTAGCCGGTTGTGTAGGGTCGATATAGAAGTCGCCGTATTTGCAGTACAGTCCCTTCTCATCAAAAACAACAAAATCGTCCAGTATCATCAGCTTTTTACGAGTGATATAAATTGTTGATGCAGGGCCAGCACCTGTGGTATCACCAGTTCCGAACCATCATTTTTTATCAAATGGTTGGCCAGCTGCATTTTCTTTTCTTCGGGGAATTGCCGGGCATCGCGTTTAGCGGCTTCTTCGTAAGTGATGCCATCGCGTTTTATCACCCGTGCCAAACGAACCTCCAGCGGTGCCGAAACCAGTATACTCTGGTCGCACAATTTATACGAACCGCTTTCGAATAATATAGCCGCCTCTTTTATCACATACGGTGCATTCGTTATCTCCGCTGCCCAAACATCAAATGCCCTGAAAACCGCGGGGTGCACCATAGCGTTCAGCTTTTGCAGCTCATCAGCATTATTAAATACGATGTTGGCGATGTGTTTTCGGTTGAGGCTGCCGTCCTCAAAATAGGCTTCGTTACCAAAGGCCTGCTTTACTCCGGAAATCAATTCGGCATCATTGGTCATTACCTGTTTAGCAGCATCGTCAGCGTAAAAAACAGGGATGCCCAGTACTTCAAATACTTTGGCAACAGTAGTTTTACCGCTGCCTATATTACCGGTCAATCCTATTTTCAGCATTATTTTTTGATGATAAAATCAACATTGGCAGGTTCAATGCGTACAATGCGGCAATATGGCGGCAGCCTTTTGAGCTTTACAGGCAGGGTGCTGTAACCATGCAGCTGCCACAGGTCTAAATCGGCGTCGGCTTCAAAAAAACTTTCGTCTATATCAGGGTAATCAGCCAGCGATGTAATAAAGGTTATCTTCACTTTTTGCGGGAAAACCTTTACATTATAGTAGTTGCGGTTATTGATGAGCTTAACGGGTATTTGCAGCGTTTTCTCGGTAAACTCATCAACGGGTATACTTACCTGTATGCTTTTAGGGTAAATGCTCATGTTACCCTCCTTTACCGATTGTAATTTAACCTGCGTATTCATCGGCTCGCTTACATTACTGCCTTGCAGCGTATCGGTTTTCCAGGAGGTAATACTGCTTAAAACCTCGGCAGGGCCGCTCACGGTTACATAATCGGGCCGTAAAACTATATCTGCCGACTGCGAGAACTGCTGTTTATATTTTACCGATTTTACCAGCTTTACAGGTACGCGCTTTACACGCCTGTTCGAAAAATCAAAATACAAAGTATCGGGGTCAACGCTGATGATCTGCCTTCCCGGCTCCTGCTTCAAATTCATAGCACGCAGTTGTGTACTTAGTACCACGTAGTTGCGTTTGTCCAGCGTGCTCAGGTCAACGGTCACTACGTTGTTCTTATCGTTTAACCTCGAAAATACCATTTGCCAGCCGGTGCCCTGCACCGTAGCATTTACGGTATCTGATTGCAGCGAATGGAAGGCGCGTTTTTGCGGCGCGTTTT
>JBDSIC010000269.1:0-9743 GCA_039918195.1 Mucilaginibacter sp. | reverse complement strand
GCCTTTAACGTTCTCATCAAGTTTAACCATGCTGTTATAACTGCATGAACTAAGCGACATGGCCGCTGCGATAACTAATATTACTGAGAATAATTTTTTCATCTTAATTTTTAATAATGGTGAATTTATATTTAGATATCAAAAGGCATACCGTTGTTACAAACATGGCTTTTAATGACAGTTTGTCAATTATGATGGTCAACGTTTTTCAAATTTAATATATATTGTTGCATTTGCAGCGGCTGCGCTGCAATGTTTTCATAACTTTGCCCTATCCGGGATAAAAACCCGGCACCGTAATGACGAAAGAAACTGAAATAGTATGCCCTCCCGGGCAGCATGAGGACGAGGCCGTACTGAAAAGCCTTGCATCCGCTTCGCTAAATATCCCTGTACAGCGCATATCAGCCGTAAAAATTTTAAAGCGTTCTATCGATGCACGCGGACGCAAGGTGGTTTACCGTATGCAGGTAGAAGTTTTTATTGATGAGCCTTACCAGCCGGAACATTATACGGTCAATTATTCCAATGTAAGTTCGGCCAAGCAGGTTATCATTGTTGGTGCCGGCCCGGCGGGATTGTTTGCAGCCTTGCAGTGTATCGAATCGGGCGTTAAGCCCATTATTATTGAGCGTGGCAAGGATGTTAAACAGCGCAGGCGCGACCTGGCCAATATCAATAAGGAAGGGATTGTAAACCCCGAATCGAACTATTGCTTTGGCGAAGGCGGCGCGGGTACCTATTCGGATGGTAAATTATACACCCGCTCTACTAAACGGGGCAACGTTAACCAGGTACTTAAAGCCTTTGTCGCACATGGCGCTACCGAAGATATTTTGGTGGATGCCCGCCCGCACATAGGCACCAACAAGCTGCCGCAGATAATTACCGCTATGCGCGAAACCATATTGAACGCAGGAGGAGAAATTCATTTCGACAGGAAGGTAACTGCTTTACAGGTAAGTTTTGATAAGATAAAAGGGGTGGAACTGGCATCGGGGCAAAAAATAGATGCGGACGCGGTGATATTGGCCACCGGCCATTCGGCGCGCGATGTGTTCGAGATGCTGCACCGCCAGAATATTTTGATAGAGGCCAAGCCTTTCGCCTTAGGTGTTCGCATTGAGCATCCGCAGGAAATTATAGACCGCGCGCAATACCACTGCGAATACCGCGGCCCCGATTTGCCGCCCTCATACTATAGTTTGGTGGAACAGGTTGACAGCCGTGGCGTGTTCTCGTTTTGTATGTGCCCCGGCGGCATCATAGCCCCCTGCGCAACAGCTGCCAACGAAATTGTGGTTAACGGCTGGAGCCCGTCTAAAAGAAATAACCCCTACGCCAACTCAGGCACGGTGGTGCAAATTAATTTAGAGGATGTGCAGGGCGATAATGCCGACCCATTTAAAATGCTGCGCTTTCAGCAGCAGATAGAACAGGCTGCCTTTATAGCCGGCGGCGGTAATTTGGTAGCCCCCGGCCAGCGTATGGTTGATTTTGTGGAAGGCCGGTTATCTGCCGACCTGCCAGAGAATTCGTACCTGCCCGGCACAAAAAGCATACAGTTAAGCGAGGTACTTCCGCATTGGATAAATGAAAGATTGAGAAAGGCACTGCCGGTATTCGGCAAAAAAATGAAGGGGTATTACACCAACGAAGCTCTTTTGGTAGGAGTAGAGTCGCGTACCTCATCACCCGTAAAAATACCTCGCGATAAAGAAACCTTGCAGCACCCGCAAATTACCGGGCTGTTCCCTTGTGGCGAGGGTGCGGGTTATGCCGGTGGCATCATTTCGGCCGCTATTGATGGTATTAACTGCGCGCTGGCAGCCCTTAAAGTTTTATAATTTTTTACAGCGATTCCAGGAAGGTAACCAAGGCGTTACGCTCTGCTTTTGACATAGCGCGTACCTTTTCTTTTGCTGATGCCGCTTCGCCATCGTGCCACAAAACCGCTTCGAGGAGGCTGCGTGCGCGGCCGTCGTGCAAAAAGTTGCTGTGCCCGTTTACCCTTTGGGTAAGGCCTATGCCCCACAGCGGCGGGGTGCGCCATTCGCGGCCGCTGGCTAAAAAGTCGGGGCGGTTATCTGCCAGCCCTTCGCCCATATCGTGCAGCAGCAGGTCGGTATACGGGTGTATCAGTTGGTTGCTTAATTGCGGCAGGCTAACATTCACCGAAGTACGTGCATCAGCCTTATGGCATTTTATACAGCCCGACGCTATAAATATACTTTTACCATTTGCGACAACCGCGTTGTCTACCCTGCGGCGTGCAGGTACTGCTAATGTCCTCACGTAAAATTCAACGCCATGCAGCAGGCTGTCACTTAATTCGTAATTATAACCGGGGTCAGCATCAAACTGGGTTTGGCCCTCGCTGCTTTCTTTTGGGAATACAAAGTTGGTAATGCCGATATCGCCGTTATAAGCCGCCGCTACCTGTTGCAGTAACGATGGCTGGTTAGCCTTCCAGCCGAAACGGCCCAGTACTTTTTTCTCCTGTAATACATCCCAAACGTAGTTCGGCTTGCCGCTAATGCCGTCGCCGTCCTTATCTTCCGCATCTGCATTGGCTAAAATATCAGCCTCGCTTATGCCCTCTATCAACCCAAGCCCAAACACCGGCGCTGCCACGCGCGGCGACAGCATGATATTAGCAGGTAACGGTATATAAGGCTGAATAATAGTATAGGTCGGCTTTCTTAATTTATAAGTAGTACCATCGGCAAATTCATAAGTGGTTTCGGTATAGGTAATGGCAACATCGCCTTCCTTCTTTTTACTAAGCAGGCCACGGCTTTGCAGCTGGTCGCCAAAACCCGGTACAGGTACCGGGTTGCCGTGCTCGCCTTCACCCGGTATACTTAACCTGAAAAGCATGTTCGCGGCAGATTCACCAGTGCCGGGCACTTTCCCCCTGCCATCATTAACATGGCACGACGCGCAGGATACATTGTTAAATATAGGCCCCAAACCCGGGTTAACCGGTGCCGGTGCCGATACAAAGGTGGCTTCAAACTGGCCGTCGCCTATTTCATGTACCCGTTCCAAAAACTCGGGCAGGCCGTTAAACATATGAGAAAAAGCACCGCTGCCTTCGTCAAACGCTGTTTGCGAGCCGCCGCTTAGCCACTCGCTGTCGGGGTTGCCTGCATTGGCAGTAACATCAGCCTTGCGGCAGGCTACTATAAAACCAGCAACAATAAACAGGATGATCAGAACAGCTTTGGTAGTTTTTCTCATAGTATAAATACGTGCAAATTACTTTGCGTATTGCTGTAAAAACGGCTTCAATTTTGTTTCAAGCGTAACTTGCAGGTCGCCGATTTTGTCCATCGCATTTTGTACTTTAGATTGCTGGGTGGTAATAGCATCGCCAAATGGTACGGTTATATCAGCTAAAGCGGCAATAGCGGCCGCATGTTTGGCTTTAACTTCAGCATCTAAAGATAAATTATTGGCACGAACCAAATCTTCTAATCCCTTGCCATCATTAATAAAGCGGCCCTGGTAAGCAGCAAGCACACCTTTAATATTGTTGGTAAAATCGGTAAGCGAGTTTTTCGCGAAAGGGCTTTCTTCAAGGCCCGCGTCTGCAGCGTCAAACGGCTCTTTAATTTTACCGGTGGCAACCTCTTCGCAAATGCCGGCCATAGCGTCAACTATTTGCACATAAGCGGCTACCCTTGTTGTAAATTCTGTAGAACCTTGCCCGGCAAGCGCCAGTTCCTGTGTATAGCCACCGGTAGTCCAAATATCACGTACTTCCTTGGTTAATTTAACCAGGTTTTGGGTAAGGCTAAGCAGGTATTCTTTTTCGCGCGGGGTAAAGGATGCAGCAGCTTTAGTGCCATTTTGGCCCCATAGCAGGTACTCAATAGGGTGAAAACCTTTTAACGATTCTTCCAAATCATCAACATAGGCCTCAGTAAGGTCGTCATCGCTGCTCAATATATCTTCAAGAGCGTTAAAATCCACCGGCCAGGTATCAATCCGCGGGTCTATTTCTTCCGCAGCTATCGGGCCGAACAACCAGGCTTCTGTTTGCTCCCAGGTAGTGCGCATGTCTTTCCATTTGGCCTGGCTGATGGCTAAATTCGCATCATTTGTGGTTGTATTTAATGTTTCTACCGATGCCAGTAACGCCAATGATTTGGTGTACATATCCTCGTACGATTCTTTACAAACCTTGTTTGAGACATCTGATAAGATCTCTTTTTTCAGTGTTTCACTATCGGTGTTGGTATTGGTGGTTTTATCTTTTTTGCAGGATATGCCTGCCAGCGTAAGCGGTATGGCTATAACCAGGGCTTTTATTATGGTTTTGTTCATGATGATTTAGCTTAAATATATGACTACTTGATTATCGATAAGTTCTGTTTTGAAAGTTTTTAATGGGCGCAATGCCGGCTCTTTCAGCACCTTGCCATCCAAATCAAAGGAGCTGCCGTGCGAGCTGCAGTATATCCTGTTGGCGGTAGCGGTAAGGTTATACCCTTCGTGGGTGCATTTTAAATAAAGCGCTTTGTAGGTTTCGCCGGTTTTTAATACCAGTATGTCAAACTCTGATTGTTTGCTGCGTACCACAATACCGTTTACTTTGCCGGGGATAAAATTTTCGGTACCTACACGTATCTCGCCCGGTTTGCTGCCGGCTACCTTTAACATAGGCAATGGTGTAGCACACGACTCTAATAGTGTTGCACCAGCAGCCACCATTAAACACGCCGCACACCCCGATTTTATAAATCCCCTTCTTGTGGTCATTTCAGTTGAATTAAAAATTATACGCCACGCCCAAATCCACAAACCCGCTGTTTTTAAAATATGGTACCTGCTGCGGGAATGGTGTAACTATTAATGCCTGGTTAAATTCGCCGGTAACGCGTTGCACGTAATCGGCTTTTATAGAGATGCCTTTTATTGGCTTATAAGTTAAGCCGGCCACAAAATATTGCTTGCGGTTGGCATCGTTCGGGATACCGTTCGAGGGTATTTTTGCGCCCAGGTCCAGGTATTCGTAGCGGCCAAAAAGCGTCAATGATTTTGCGCCCTGGTAACGGCTGTAAAATATATCGTAACCCACTTCGGCATAGCCGCCGTACATGGTTTCGGGACTGTTACTGGCGAAAGCACGGTTAATGGCTTCGGCATTTTTAATATGCACCATAGTGGCTATGGTACGTATAGTGATGCCGTTATTAGAGTACTGCGCGTTGATCTCGCCCAGTGTTACCGCATTGCCAAAGGGGCCTGAGTTTAGTTCGAGGCTGTCAGCCACGCGCTGTTCCAGCGCGGTAGACCCGCCTACATAACCCGAAGCCTGTAACCTGAAATTGCTGATATAATATAACAGCGATCCACTGATGCCCAGGTTCAGGCCGTTTGATGCCTGCCCCAATTGCCGCCCGCCGCGTATACCCGTAGTGCCGTTAAATCCTGCGGAGTTTAACCCATTGGTAGCTGCAAGGCTATAGTTTAATCCCGGTACGTTCGGGAATTGGCCGTACAGGCCAATTCCCACCTCGCGCCAGGTAGACGGGATGATCTGCTCCTCCAAAAAAGGCCTGTTAACACCATTAAAGGTAGTAGGCAGGTGATTTTCGTTGATGTAGCCTATACGCGGTATAAATAAACCGGCTACTATATAGGTAGATGGGTTGATGTTAAACTTAAGGAAGGCCTGCTCCATAGATATGCTGCCTTTACCCGCAACACCTTCGTCACCGCCTGCGGCAGATGTTAAGGCATCTTCCACTTCCAGTTCGGTGAATAATGATATCTTATTATTAAACTTGTGGCCGAGGAATAACACCACCCTTTTAAGGCTGGCTTCGGCGCTTTTCCTTTTGGTATCAATGCTGTAGTGTGCCTCGCCGTAGCCCGAAAGCACGGTGGCTTGTTGTTTATAGATAAGGCCTGCCGCCAGCGAATCTTCCTGGGTTAATACCTGGGCCGAGGCCTGCGTAATATAAAGGCCTGAAAATAAAACAATAAGGAGGATGTATATCTTTAATTGCATAAGTATGGTTTTCGACAGCAAATATAATAACTATTTAGACTAATTATAATTAAGAATAAGAAAATCAAAAATAATTCAGGACATAAATACTTAACAGGATGAACACTTCATTAAAACTTCAGCAAGAGTTAGAAACTGTACTTTATGGCGATGCCTGGTACGGTTCGCCGGTATATAGTATTATAGAACAGGTAAGTTTTGAAGCTGCCTACGAACGCCCGGCCGGCGGCGTGCACAGCATTGTCGAAATTTTGCTGCACATGATAGGCTGGACAGAAGAAGTAATAGCCCGTATGCAGGGCAACAAAGCCGGTATGCCACGCGGCGGTGACTGGCCCGATGCCGGCACACCCGATGAGCAAAAGTGGCAAACCTTAATAAACGATTATAAACTAATGAATGTAACCCTCACCGGCATCATCCAAAACTTTCCCGAAGAAAAATGGAATGCCCCGACCAATGACGAGCGTAACCGGGAGTTAGGCACTGGCGTAAGTTACGAGGCGTTAATACAGGGGCTTATCCAGCATCATGTATATCATGCGGGGCAGGTAGGGATATTGAGAAGGATTGTTGGGGGGTAGGTAAAGGAAAATCTCTGCTAATAAAAATGTCATTTCGAACGAAGAGAGAAATCTTATACGCCATGCATTTACGTGTGCTTAGTATGTTGTATAAGATTTCTACTCGTACCTCGTTCGAAATGACATTCCTTTTTTTGAGCTTACTCCAACTCACAACAACTCACGCCCGCACCTGCCAATAACCTTTCGATATACCGCGGTGATACATCACGGGCTACTACCCGTAAAATATTGTCGCGGTCGTCAAGGTCAAAGTTCCAGTCGGTAACGGCGGGTAAATGGGTAAGCAGGGCCTGCACCCTGCTTACCTGCCCGGCTTCGGTAACGTTTGTGGCGAATACAAGCACTTCCATAAGCAATGTGGGTTAAATGTTATTCAGTTGTTCCTGTCCCGGTGGTATTTTTATCGGTATTAAATTCGGGGTAGTCCCCAAAGCCGCGTTTGCGCCAGTTGCAGCGGTCGCTCATTTCTTCTTTAAACTTCAGGCGCTCTTCGGGTGTCATGTGCTTAAAGCGTTCGGCCATGCGTCCGCGTCCGCGCATCCAGGGTGGTCCGCAACGGCCGCCTTTGCCAAAGCCGAACAGTATCTTGCATAGTATAAATATGCCCATAGCCTGCCAAAAGGTAATGGCGCTTACACCCAATATGGCGGGCAGTAAATGGTTCCAAAGCTGCATCACCACAAAGCTGATGAGCGCTAAAAAGGCGGCAATTGCCGGCGGTATCAGTATAAATTTCCACATCGGTTTTTCGTACCTGAACCTTTTTTTATCGTAATCTGTATTTTCCATGTCTTTATTAAAAATTAATATTCTGTAATCTCTTTATACAACTGTTTCAGCCTGCGGCGAAGATGCATTACGGCGTAGTATTTCCTGGAAGTAAGCGTTTGCACATTCTCGCCGGTTTTGGCGGCAATCTCGCTGAAGGGTATGTCGTCCAGCTCGTGCCATACAAATACCTGTTTTTGTTGCTCGGGCAATTCATCCAGCGCGACAAAAAGTTGTTCCCAAAAGAGGCTGCGCAGGTATTCGGTTTCGGGCGTGGTGCCTTCAGTTAACAGTATCTCCTTAAAATCAAAGGTATCCTCGTCATCATCTGTTGCCACCATATCGTCAAGCAAGGTTTCCGACTTCTTTTTATGCTTGTCGATGATCTTGTTGCGCGCCACCTTGTAAAGCCAGGCACTTGTTTGCTCAATAGGCTCCGAATTAACTACCGCACTCAGTTGATACCAAACATCCTGCAGAATGTCCTCGGCGTCAGCATCATTTTTTACCCTCCGGCGAATAAAGCCCAGCAGGTTTTTACCATACGAAGCTATTGCTTGTATAATACGGCTGTTCTTATCTTCGGGCATTAAGGCTGTTACCAATGTATATCGTTATTTATAATAGTGAAGACGGACGGCCTTCCAAAACATTTTAAAATTTTGAATTTTATTTTTAGATGCATAAAACCGCTAATTGTTAATAGCCTGTCAGAATAAACAATAGCTAAACAAAAACAATGGCTGCACCGTTATTATAGCATGGCTGATAAAAAGACACTGATACTAGGCGCAACACCCGACCCGGGCCGCTATGCATACCTGGCTGCTAATAAACTGGTGCGCAACGGGCATACCATAGTAAATGTAGGGATAAAAACAGGCGAAGTAGCCGGCGTGGAAATTGAAAAGCCCGAAACCATCCACCACGACATAGATACTGTAACACTATATGTAGGCTCGCACAACCTGCCGCCGCTGTATGATTATATACTGGAAACGCATCCGCAGCGTATCATTTTTAATCCGGGTACCGAGAATAGTGAGCTGCGGCGCAGGGCAGAGGAACAGGGGATAGAAACTTTATATGCCTGTACCTTGGTAATGCTGTCGACAGGGCAATACTAAATTCCAAATTTAGTAGGCTGCGAAGCCAATATTCTCAACTCTTTCGGGTAATAATTATTGACCCTGTTAGGCAGCAATTTGGCCCAGCCCAGTGCAAGCCCTTCATACGTCATTAAGCTCCAGCCCTGTGTTGTTGTATTTGGGTTGATGTTGTCTTTCCGCAGGTAGGCAATAGCCTCGTCGTAATTAAGCGGGGTTTCAGTAATGGCATCCTTATTAATAATAGTAGTTAAAGCCAGTTCATGGTCAGGTATCATATCCCGGCCCGCAAATTTACCAATGCGTACACCCGATTTTTTGATGTACAGGTTTTTGTGCAGGGTGTTCAGGCTTTCTTTATGCTCGCGGCCTATAGCCAGCCAATCGTCGTTTACCTTAAAATAGTAATAGTCATCGGGGTTATTTATATAGGCCTTAATACGGTCTATTTCGCCGGCAGGTAATTTTTGTTGCGCGTTGTTTTTATAGGTTGATAGTTCACCGGTATCTTCTGTTTTTCGCAAGCAGGCGGCAAAAAGGCCTTCGCCCATTACCTTGCCGGGATAAAAGCGATATCCAGTGGCTTTATGTTTATCTGATTTACTTACCGTAATACCCCAATCCTCATCAACCGGAATATCCACGCTTTCCAGTCCGAAATTTTCGCACAGCCAATCCAGTATATCCTCGTTTTCGCGGTGCGAATAGGAGCATGTACTATATATAAGGTATCCATCCTGTTTTAAAGCAGGTAAAACATCGGCCAGTATGCGCTCCTGCCGCTGGTGGCAAAGGTTAACATTGGCCTCGCTCCACTCGTTCCTGGCGGCGGGGTCTTTCCTGAACATGCCCGAGCCTGAACAGGGCGCGTCAACAAGTATGACGTCGAAAAATCCTTTCAGGCGGGTAAAGTCTTTTGGGTCGTTATTGGTAACTATGGTGTTGGCTGCACCCCAGCGGTTCAGGTTGTCGGCCAATACCGGCACACGGGTCTTTATAATTTCGTTGGCAACCAGCAGGTCATCACTATTTAATGCCGAGCTTAACAAAGTGCTTTTACCGCCGGGCGCAGCGCAAAGGTCAAGCACCTTAATAGTGTCTTCTTTTGGTTTTATGTGTTTAATAATATGGTCTATAAACATGGACGATGCTTCCTGCACATAATACGCCCCGGCATGAAAAAGCGGGTCGAAAGTAAAGGAAGGCCTTGCATCAAGGTAATAACCATCGGCGCACCAGGGTACATTTTTGCCTGTTTTT
>JBDSIC010000268.1:0-14492 GCA_039918195.1 Mucilaginibacter sp. | reverse complement strand
TATAACCAGGGAATAAAATCCTTAAATAATTTTGACTGGAGGATAAACCTATGAGTGATTTCCAGATAAAAAAGTCGACCGTTGTTTACGACGCGGTAATTGTTGGTTCGGGCGCGGGAGGCGGTATGGCAGGGTACGTGCTGGCACATGCCGGTTTAAAGGTACTGATGCTGGAGGCCGGCCCGTTTTTTGACCCGGCCAAAAACTCCGACCAGCTAAGGTTTCCCTGGGAATCGCCGCGCCGCGGGGCAGGCACAACCCGCCCGTTTGGCGATTTTGATGCCGCCTTTGGCGGGTGGCAGTTAGAAGGCGAACCCTACACCAATGTGGATGGTACCGACTTTAACTGGTTCCGTTCGCGTATGCTGGGCGGGCGCACCAACCACTGGGGCCGGATCTCACTGCGCATGGGGCCTCAGGATTTTAAGCCGACTGATGGCCTTACCGAACCCTGGCCCTTCACCTACAACGAAGTAAAACCATTTTATGATAAGGTAGACCGGCTGATAGGTATTTTTGGCACGGTTGAAAATATCGAGAGCGAACCCGACGGCATTTTTTTACCGCCACCCAAGCCCCGCCTTACCGACCTGTTCATAAAAAAAGGCGCGGCAAAAGCAGGGGTACCCGTGATACCTAACCGCGGTTCGATATTAACACAAGCGCTGCCGGGCAATACGGACAGGGGCGCGTGCTTCTATTGCGGCCAATGTAACCGCAGCTGCAAGGTTTATGCTGATTTTTCGTCCTCCTCATGCCTGGTTATCCCGGCCCTTAAAACCGGCAACCTGCAGGTAATATCAAACGCTATGGTACGCGAGGTATTAACGGATAAGAACGGGCTGGCCACCGGTGTATCCTACATCAATAAGGATGATATGCTGGAGTACCAGGTGAATGCAAAAACAGTGATACTGGGTGCCAGCGCCTGCGAGTCAGCACGCATACTTTTAAATTCAAAATCAACTGCGCACCCGGGCGGGCTGGCCAATGCCAGCGGCGTGGTGGGCAAGTACCTGCACGATTCTACAGGTTCCAGCGTGGGTGGTTTCCTGCCGCAATTGCTCGACCGAAAACGTTTTAACGAAGATGGAGTGGGGAGTATACATATTTACTCACCCTGGTGGCTGAACAATAAGAAGCTTGATTTCCCGCGTGGGTACCATATCGAGTACGCCGGCGGCCTCAGGATGCCATCCTATGGTTTTGGCTCCGGCATGCAAAATATGAACGGCCTGGTACCCGGCAGCGATGGCAAAATGAAGGAAGCCGGCGGCTATGGCGCATCGCTTAAAGATGATTACCGCCGCTTTTTTGGCACAGGGTTATGGATGGCGGGTCGTGGTACCGCTATTGCTCGAGCCGATAACTACTGCGAGATAGACCCCGAAGTGGTGGATAAATTTGGTATACCTGTGCTTCGTTTCAACTACAAATGGGCCCCAGAAGAGTATAAGCAAGCCAAACACATGCAGGAAACCTTTAAGGAAATAATGCACAACATGGGTGCGGTAGGTGCAGTGTTTAAAGGCGAAGATACAGGCTATGGATTGGAAGCGCCCGGTAAGATCATCCACGAGGTGGGTACTGTGCGCATGGGTGATAACCCTAAAAAGTCGGCATTAAATAAATACAGCCAGGCGCATGATTGCAAAAACCTTTTTGTGGTTGATGCCGCACCATTTGTGCAGCAGGGCGATAAAAATGCCACCTGGACCATACTCGCGCTGTCCATGCGTACCGCGGAGTACATCATTGCACAAAGAAAAAAACTGAATGTTTAACGGTAATATTTGAACATATGAACAGGCGCGATTCACTCAGGGCTATAGGTTTAGGAACACTGTCTACAGGTTTATTGCTTGGCGGCTGCAAACCCAAAGAAGAAAAAAAGGCGGTAGAAGCCCCCGTGGCAGAACCAAAAGCTGCCGAACCCGGCCGCCTGCCCTGGGAGGCCGAGCGCGATAAGGCACTGCTTGCCGCTGAAAGCTTTTTTACCGCGCACGAAATGGCTACTATTACCATCCTGGTAGATATTATTATACCGGCGGATGATGTATCGGGCAGCGCTACTGATGCCAAAGTGCCGGAGTTTATAGATTTTATTGTTAAGGACATGCCCGAGCATCAAATACCGCTGCGCGGTGGCTTGCGCTGGCTTGATATGCAATGCCTTAACCGTTTTAATGCTGATTTTGTTACCTGTACCTCAAAGCAGCAGGTAGAAGTGATAGACCTTATAGCCTATCCAAACAAAGCTAAACCAAGTATGCAACAGGGGGTAGCATTCTTCAACCGTATGCGCGATTTGACCGCCACAGGCTTTTTTACCACCAAAATAGGTTTTAAAGATATTGGTTATGCAGGCAATGCCCCCAACCAATGGACCGGTGTACCGGCTGATGTTTTAAAGCAGTATGGGATGGAGGATGTGTAGAGGTTATTTGTAAAATACAACGCCAAACTCATCAATATGAGTTCTTAATGGCTGATGCTCTAAAGCAGGATAATTAATAAGGTCGACAAAATAAGGAATAGAGCTTTCCTCAAGTTCACTTTTTATCTTTTTTATGATGGTTTCCTTAACTCCGCTGTTCATAATTGCCAAATCAATATCACTCCCGTTTTTGTAGTTTCCTATGGCCCTGCTGCCAAACAGGTGAACTAAATTTATCTCGGGATATCTTCTGAAAATATTTACAATTGTATCTACATCCCTTTTACTTAATCCCGTTTCCATCAGAAAAGATTGGTTTGATTACTGTTTACTTTACTTAGGAAAAAGAGATAAACTTCTTCGATGGCAGGGAATACATCTGTTCTGATAATACCTTCCGACTTTTCAAACTTATCGCCGCTGTAATCATGGGCAAGGTCATTCCGTATATCAAGTGCATCAATTAAAATTTGTGCATCAGCTATTAATTCGCTGCTATATGCCTGGCGTATGGTTTCTTTAGGCGTGGGTTTAAACTGAAATCCTTCAGCTTCTAAATAATCTTTTAAGGTTTTCCAGCACAATTCAAGCGTAAACTCAAAACGCTGTATCACCCCATTGCGTTCAAGCTCATTTAGCTCATCAATTTGCAAGGCTTCCTTTAAACGCAAAAAAGCCTTTTCAAAATTTTGAAAACGCTGTGTCCACCGGATATCCTTATTACTCATGTGCCAAATATTATTAGCACTAAGGTAGCAAATTCCTAATTAAACCACTTTTTACGGATAGCTATTTTAATAGCCGATGCCTTGTTTGATACGTGCAGCTTATCGTAAATATTGGCGATGTGCTTACGCACGGTATGCGGGCTGATAAACAGGCGTTCGCCTATTTGCTGGTAGTTTAGCCCGTCGACGATCCTGTTTAGTATTTCCAACTCCCGCGATGAAAGGGTGTATTCGGTTTTTTCTGCTTCGGTCGGTTCATCAACAGTGGTAGCGGGTGAGTTTTTTAACAGGCCCAATGCCTTCCGCGCTATGCGGGGCGACATGGGTACGCCGCCCTCGTAAACTATTTCGGTAATGGCCTTTACAATATTCGATACCTTTTCGTCCTTAAGCAAATAGCCCGTAGCGCCGGCCTTAATTGCTTCGAACAATTTGTCGTCATCATCAAAAACAGTCAGCATTAAAAACTGGGTATCGGGGTAAACATCTTTGGCTATAACCACGGCTTCAATACCGTCCATAACAGGCATTTCAATATCCATTAAAACCACCTGCGGGCGCTCATTGGCATCCAGCTCCTTCATCTTTTGCAGGAACTCCGATCCGTCGCCGGCCTGGAAAACCACCGTTAGCTCTTTGTAGTAAGCTATCTGGTCGTTAAGCGCGTGGCGCAGCAAGCGTTTATCATCAACAATAGCAACCCGTATGCTCATCGTGGTAATAATTAGGTTAACAGGAAATATGTTTATAAATGTAAAGTATTTCTATTAATAAATCAGGTTACCCAAAATTGGCAACCTGATCTATATAGATGTTAAACAAGCAACAGTTTAGAAGTTAAAGCCTGCACGTAAGCCGATAAAGCCTGCGCCACTGTAACCTTCGTAACGTAAGCTGGCATCAAAACCGCCTAATTGTACACCTATACCCGGCGCATAAGTAAATGATGAGCTTGATACCGATACAGTACCGCCACCCGCGCCATAGTTAGGTAAGTAAGTTTTAGCGAATGTCATACCTGCTTCGCCTATTCCGTAAAATTTATCGCTGAAAAAGTATTTGTAACCTGCTTTAACCGGGATGTTGATCTGCGCTTTTAGGTCAACACTTGTGCCGCCAATATTCAGATCTTTAGGGATAAACGCGATAGCACCTGTAGTTAAGGTTACCGCGCTATTATCAGATATACCGAAGGCTGCACGTATAGTTGCACCGGCACCTACCGAGTACGAGTTTTTTAAATTGCCTATTGGTAAAGCACCTTCAAGGCCAATGCCTAACTGGAATTTTTTAACATCCTGTGCGTAAACGTTTGCGGTTAGTAATACTGCAAGCATTACAATGGCCATGGTAAAAGTTTTTTTCATTGTTTTAAGATTTTAATTGTGATTTAATATTGTTTTAATTGATAGTGCTAAGCAACGACTTATCCCCACGGCCATCAATACTACATATGTAGTATTTTGATTTAAATAATATTTAAGTGTAACTGTCACTTGTTCATAATCAGGCATATAAATACCCAATAGACGGTATATAGGCAGCATATATTTTAATATAACTTTAATACCTGAAGCTGTTAGGTATAGATCATCGCTTAACTGACCAGCTCAATTTTTAACCTGCCAATTACAATGAAACGTTTTTTACTTTTTTTACTGATACTCCCCTGCGCTGCACCGGCACAAAAGCCCGATCCGCGGATAGATAGCCTGCAAAAACTATTGGTGCAGGCAAAAGCCGATACACAAAAGGTTAACCTTTTAAACAAATTGGCCAACGTACACTGGGATACCGAGTTTCCGCGCTGCCTGAAAAATGCTACCGACGCGATTAACCTTGCTACCAAAATAAAATTTTACAAAGGCCTCTCGCAAGCTTATCTAAACCGCGGTGATGTGTATTATGGTAAACTGGTGCCCGATTCGGCTATAACGGATTATAAACGGGGTATCAGTATCGCCTACAAATCAAACAACCCGCAAGACATGGCTTATGGTTATAATGACCTGGCTGTTATTTTACGTACCCAGGGCCGCCATGCCGATGCCGTGGTTTACTTTTTAAAGGCTGCTGATATTTACGAAAGGATACATGATCTTAATGGCAGCGCTAACAGCTGGACACACCTGGCCAATAACTATAACCACCTTGAACAGTTTGACAAGGCCCTTGCTGCCTATCAAAAAGCTTATGAGCTGCGTGTTAAACTAAACTTGCCTCTTGTTGCCGCGCAGTCGCTGGCCGGTATAGGAATGACCTACCGTAATAAAGAGTTGTTTGCTAAAGGCACCGACAAAAAGAATTTTAAGCTGGCCGTGAGATATTTCGATAAAGCGCTAAAAACATTTATCGAATTGAAACATCCTGTGAATATAGGGCTATGTTATAAGGAACTCGGAATAACCTACCTGCAGGTAGAAGATTATCCAAACACCCTTAAAAACCTGCTGCCTGCCGAAAAGATATTTACCGAAATAGGTTTTAAGCGTGAATTGGGTTCATTATACAAAGGGATAGGCCTGGCTTACATGCACCTTAAGCAGTTTGATAAAGCGAAACACTATCTTGATAAAGGCCTGCAGGCCTCAATCGACGAGCATTACGAGCAGCATATCAAGGAATCGTATGAGGCTTTATATTCGTACTACAAAATGACCGGCAACGATAAGAAAAGCCTGGAATACCACGAGAAGTTTGAATTGATGAAAGATTCGCTGGCCAAGGTATTTAACTTTGAAAAACTGGCCGAAACCACTACCAAATACGAGGCGGAAAAAAAACAGCACCAAATAAACCTGCTTAGCAAGGAAAACACCATCCAAAAGCTTTCTATCTCCAAACAAAAAACAACTACCGGCATAGTAGCGGGGGTGTTTTTAGCGACGGTTGCCTTCGGCGGCATGGCCTACAGCCGTAAACAGCTAAAACAAAAGGCACTCATGCAAACAAAGATGCTGGAGCAGCAGGACGTTATTACCAAAGCCGTGCTTGACGCGGAAGAAAATGAGCGCAAGCGCATTGCCAGCGACCTGCACGATGGGGTGGGGCAATTATTCTCTGCTGTAAAACTAAATATGAACGGCCTGTTCGACCGCATAACACTTGACCGTGAGGAAGACCGTTTTTTGGCCGAAAATACACTGGCGCTGGTTGACGAAAGCTGCAAGGAAGTACGCATTATATCGCACCGTATGATGCCCAATATGCTGCTGCGGTCGGGTATAGCGTCTGACCTGAAAAGCTTTATTGAAAAGATAGACGGCGATAGCCTGAAAGTGACATTAGAAGCAACAGGGTTTAAAGACAGGTTGGAAAGCAACGTAGAAACCATGCTTTACCGCGTGATACAGGAAACCGTTGCCAACGTAATAAAACATGCCGCCGCCACCCGCCTTGATATTTTGCTTAACCGTGATAAGGAGGGCATCACCGCTACGGTTACAGATAACGGCAAGGGTTTCGACACGACGCAGATAGGCGGTTTTAGCGGCATCGGGCTTAAAAATATCATCACCCGGATAGAATATTTAAAGGGAAGTGTGGACTATGATTCTACCCCCGGCAAAGGTACTGCGGTGAATATTTGGGTGCCGGTGGCTTGAGGTTATTAGTCCGAAAGACGGAAAGTCGGAAGTCCGAAAGACGAAGGTGCTTGATGAAAAAAGCAAAGGTTTGTGCGATTCCTTCCCTTGGGGAAGGTGTAGGAAGGGGTTTCGAAACTCGCCTGATTTCTTCCCAACGCGTATTGGAGAACGAAGCCAAATAACCTATAATAGTTATTACTTTGACTTTATTGGCATTATAAAGTTTTGATAAGTGTAGTACCAGTTAAGGCTATGTTTTCCTATGTCAAAATACATAGTGTCTTTATATCTGAAATCCTCATCACCCCAGGCATTTGTAATTTCCCATACCTCATTATTGTGGAGCGAAGTTGCCTCCGAACTTACCCTATCCATATTCTTCTTTGGATAAGAACTATCAAACAAACCCATTTTGACTTTTTCCCTTTTGGATAAATGATAACGCACTTTCTTGTTATTACTGAATAGGTCAAACGACCCTAAATAATATTGATTTGAATCTTGCTCCGCATAATCAAGTGATACGATCTTGTCCCTGAAAACTTTCCTGATGACTAAAACAAAACCCGTATCCACGTTAATATTATAACGTGACACCCAGCAATGCTCGTGCTTGTTGAAAACATACCTATAAGTAAGCGTATCGCCTTTGCTAAAATAATAGTTAATTTCCCTCTTTGTCGAATCGGATCCCGTTACTGTTATATACGGGTAAGATTTTTTTTTCTTTATGGGATATAACCCTCGTAACTTGAACATATCCAGTTCGGCGTAATGAACGGTAGTGTCCTTTACCGCATTGCCTTGTTTTGTATTACAAGAAATCGTAAACGACACTATTAAAAAGCAATAGAAAATATTGAAAAATTGACTAAGATGTTTCATAATATATCCTCCTGATGAATAAAATATACAAGTTTATAATAGTAGTTTAACCATCAGGGGCTTGCAACACAGAAATGACAAGCGCAGCGTCTTTCCGACTTCCGGACTTGCCGTCTTTCGGCCTAAAATTTTAACACCTCCCCAATAGTTTTACCAACATTACCATTAGGCTGTTGTATATGCAGCAGTGCCGATATGGTAGGTGCAATATCGGTCATATTGGTTTCGCGGTTAAGGCTGCCGTGCTTGATACCCCAGCCCATAAATACCAGCGGGATATGCGCGTCGTATGGGTTCCAGGTACCATGCGTGGTGCCGGTGGTGCCGTAGCCTGCATAATAGCCGGGTTTTAATACAATTTGTATTACGCCGCAGCGGTCGGCATTGTAACCATTAACAATACGTTCGCGCAATTCGTTGGGTATGGTGGCTGTTTGTACTTTCAGCATATCTACCACAAAGGCAACTTCGGGCAACTTTTGCAGGTATTTTATACAGTCGGCTTTTATGCTTTCTTCATCCAGTTTATTGTCGGCAAGTACCTTGTAATTCATGTGTACCTGGTAGTTACCCAGGCTAAGTACCATATTTTTTACTTTGTATTTACCCTCCAGGTAGCTGTTAAGGCCTTTTTCCGATTCGGCAAAAAAACCTGCCGGAATGTTATGGTCCTGCAAAAAAACCGGGTTATGTGCTGCAGCATGATCGGCAGTTAGGAAAACGCTGTAACTACCCTTACCTAACTGATCATCTAAAAAGGTGAAAAAGTTGGCAAGGTCCTGGTCCAAACGTAAGTAGGTATCTTCTACCTCAACCGAGTTTGGCCCAAACTGGTGGCCAACATAATCGGTAGAAGACAGGCTCACGGCTAAAAAATCTGTCACCGCACCTTTGCCCAGTTGCTCATTTTCAACAGCGGCTTTGGCCATGTCCAGGGTAAAGGTATTGCCATATGGGGTGGAGCGTAACATCCCCAGATCGCCTTTATATAATTGCGAAGTTTTAACCGGGAATGTCGGCGTTTCGGCACCTTTAAAATTCCCTTCATACCGCGGACTGTTATCCGGGCCGCTCTGCAGGTAGGTATCAATAGGGTATAAAGTATTCCAGTCCTGCAATAAATATTTTTCCGGCAGCTTTTGGGCATTCACTTTTTTAACCCAGGCGGGCAGGTCATTCATATAATAAGTACTGGTTATCCAGCTGCCATTGCTGCCATCAAACCAATAAGCCGCGTTTGCCGAATGGCCTGCAGGCAATATCGCTCCGCGGTCTTTTATAGCCACGCCAATAACTTTCGAGCGGAAATTAGTCGCTAATCGTAATTCATCAGTCACGGTAGTCACCACCATATTCCGGGGCGACATTTCACCTGCTTTTGAGGTGCTGCCAACAGTTTTCACAGTGCTGTCGCCGGCGCAATACATCCATTTGCCGGTTGCCTGTACCAAAAAGTCATTACCGGTAATGCCATGTATAGCCGGCACCGAACCGGTATATGCCGTAGTGTGGCCAATTGCGGTTACTGTCGGTATATAATTAACGTTGGTGTTTTCACAGGTAAAGCCTTCATTTAACATGCGTTTAAAGCCGCCGTTTTTGTAACGGTCATAATAACGGTACAGGTAATCCCAGCGCATTTGGTCAACCACTATACCTACCACCAGTTTGGGGCGGGGTAGCGTTGTAGTGGCAGGTGCGGTTGCAGTAGCAGTAGTTTTTTTTGTTTGTGCCGTTGCGTGGATAGTTGCGATAACAAGCGCTAAACAAAGCAGGTTTTTGAATTTCATGAATGACGTTTTACAGTGACAAATATGAACAATGCAATGTAAATTCTGTGTTATTTGAATTGAATAATATTGTTACAAATATCAGGCATCAAATGTTAACAGGCTATGCTGCCCGGCAGTATGTATATCGCGCCAAACCCGGTTAAGTTCGGTTTCGGGATTAGCGGCCATTAAACCGCAATAGGGGTACAAAGTATCCACACTTTGCCGGGCGGTTTTTGCCAAATGGCGGCTGGCACGACTTACTTTTTCCAGGATAACTCCGTCTATTTCTTTCTTGTTGCTGATAACCTGCCACGATGCATCAACGGCATCGTAAAATTCCTTGCGCGCCTGTGTAAGATGATAGACAGTTTCATCAAGTGTCTTTACCAGTATAAATTTCTGTGCCGGATATATTGTTGGTTTTTTCAGCCTTTCGGTAAACACCGGCCCGCACAGGTCGGTAAAATGAACAGCCAGGCCCGAAATATTGGCTGCTAAAGTAATTTCGGCCAGTTGCAAAAAGGGGTAGCGGTATAAGGGTTCGTCAATTACTACAGCTTCCGGGTCAAGCTTAAAACAGCGGTTCTTATCAACAAACAGGTCTTTTACTTCATACGCATCGCTGCCGGTTGCCATCATACCCACGTATTTCCAGGCGGATAACACGGTAACATCCTTTTTGTCAAATACAAATGGTAAAGCCAGCGGCGTGCCGTCGCTATTCAAAATAGTTTCTTCGCCTTGCTTGATGATGCAATTGGCGGTTATATGTGTGGCATGATGTACGCCGCTGGCGTATTTCCAGGCTCCGTTCACTATGTAGCCTTTGCCTGTGATGGTAGCCGTGCCGGTCGAGGCACCGCTGCCTGCCAAGCAAAGTTGCGCGTTGTTAAATATTTCTTTTGCCGCCTCCGGTACTATGAAACCGCCAAACCATCCCGCGCCGCTGCAGAGGGTTACCACCCAGCCCAGAGAACCGTCGGCCCAAGCCAGGCTTTCTTCCAGGCGCACTTGCTCGGGCAAGTCCAATTGCAAGCCGGAATACGCCGTCGGCACTAATGATCTAAACCATTTTTGTTCATAAATCAATTCCAGCTGGTCAGGGTGCAGCATGCCTGTCTGCTCTGCTGACGGAGCATTGTCACGGATGGTTTTTATCCATTCCGGTTTTAAATATGCTGAGGGGTGCTGCATTTTTATTATGTTATTTTAATGGTATAGTTAAAATCGATTAGTATTTAATTTTACATAGATATAAACTATATTATGAAATTTTATCGCAAAACTACTTTCCTTTTCCAGTCAAAATAGCCAAATACAGCTATTACAAAAAGGAAAATAGTTAAGCAGGCGAACATGGGCAAACCTTTATGAAACAGTAATGGCACGGCAAACAGGTTGGATATATTAAGCAGCAGCCAATTCTCTACCTTACGTTTGGCCAGCAACCACATGCCCGCCCAGGCGGTTGACGATACCCAGGCATCCCAAACCGGCACATCTGATGGGGTGAAGTGTTTAAGCAACAGGTACAAGAACAGCCATCCCCCAAATACAATGGTTAAGGTTATCACCCATTCGTTTTTGGTGGTGTAACTTACTTCAACAGCTGATTGTCCCGTTCGTTTAAACCAGTACACCCAGCCGTAAATACTCATCACCAGGTAATAAACACTTAACGCGGCTTCGGCAAAAAGCTGTACGTCAACCAATAAATAAACCGAAAGCAGGGTTGCCACTATCCCGGCAGGGTACAGCCAAATATTGTTTACCCGGGCAAGCAATACCTCGGCTACTCCGAAAACTACCGCTACCCATTGCAGCAACCCTGTTTCTTTTATTTGCTGCGCAATTAGATGTGAGATGTTAGCTATGAGATTTGAGATAGCTTCCTGCGTCATTTACTTCCCGTGTTTTTAAAAATTAATCTTCTGTCTCATACCTCACGTCTCAAATCTATATCTAAAATGAAAGACTTACCGATGCCAAAAAGTTCCGCGTAGCCTGTACATAATAATAGTTGTAATTATACACACTGCCACCGCTTAAGCCGGGGTAAGTCGCGCCGCTGGCCTCATATTTTTTATTGAAAATGTTATTTACCAATAAGCCCAGGCCGATGTTTTTTATGGCCTTAATGCTGAAATTATACCGCAGCCTTAAATCGTTTACAAAATAGCTGTTGATGCTCCTGTTAATAGCATAAGCGTTGCCGTCAAAACTGGCATCAGGTGCAAAACCCGTGGGGTTGGTATTCATGGTGTTATCCAAAAACTGGCTGCTCACATACTTGCTCAGCAAAGCAACCTCGCCCCCTTTAAACGGAGAATAGCTAATAGTGCTGGATCCGATGAACGACGGCGAAAAGGCAATGGTGGTTTTCTTTAACTGTAATTCCACCAGGCTGTCGTCATCATAATTGTAAAAGAACTGGCCGTAATTGCTTATTTTATTGGTGCTAAGGGTGGCCGTTGCCGCCCAGTTTAATTCGTCGGTTATTTTTAAGCGGCCATCAAACTCAATGCCAGCGCGGTAGCTATCCTTAACATTACGGCGGATAGCCGCGCCAACGTCATTCAGCTGGCCGGTTAATATCAGCTGGTTATTGTACAGCATATAAAACGCGTTTATACCACCAGAAAACCTGCCGCCGCTTGTGCGGTACCCTGCCTCAAAATCATACAGCCTCTCTGCCTTTGGCCTGCTTTGCGGCGATGAATTGGTATAATCGTCGCGGTTTGGTTCCCGGTTACCTACCGCGAAGGAGGCGTAGATATTGTTCCGTTCATTAAATTTGTAAGTAATACCCGCCTTCGGGTTAAAAAAGTTCAGCGTAGCGGTTTGCTGCACATTATTCAAATTACGGTCGAACCCTAAAAACGAGTAATAGATGTGGCGGTATTGCAGGTCGGCATATAATATTACCTCATCCAGCGTGAGTTCGCCGCGGGCGAAGATGTTGAAGTCGTTCTTTTTGGCGTTATCTCGGTAATATTCATGTTCCGGGGCAATGCCAATACTCTCTTTACTGTAAATTATTTGACCGAAATGCGCGCCTTTGTATTCGTTATAAGCACCACCTAAATTTAAATTCAGGTTTTCCGTCGGCAAGTATTTCAAGGCATAAGTAACGCCATAAAAATCATTATCCAGCCAGCGGCGGCGTACAAGGTCGGTGGTTTTAATGGTATCGGCGCCGTAAATAACCGGGGTTAGCCCGTAATCTTCCACATCCGCACCTTCTTTAAACTCCTCGTAATAACCGCTGCCCTTAGTGTAATGCAGCGCCCCGCTAAAGGATAGTTTATCAGACAGGCGCTGGTCTACCAGTAGCTGGTAATGGTTTTGGGTATAATTATCTACCTGGTTTTTATAGGTGTATTCGTTATACCGGCGGTTGTTTAATATCTCGTAATCCGGTACGCCGTTCCAGGCCTGGTAAGTGCGTTCGTAACCGGTAAACACATTGGCTTTTATGGTGGTGTTTTTGCCGTAATAGCTGCCGCTTAAAAAGTACGACCGCAGGTTTGAAGCCGCCCGGTCGATATACCCGTCGGAGTGGACCCTTGATAAACGCCCGTCGAAACTAAAATGGTTACCCAACAGGCCTGTGCCCACGCTTACCGTATTTTTTACCGTTTTGTACGAGCCGGCAGAGTTGTTCAACTCGGCATAAGCCGTATCGCGGCGGGTAGCGGTTTGTATATTGATGCTGCCGCCGAACGCGCCCGCGCCGTTGGTTGAGGTGCCCACGCCGCGCTGAACCTGTATGTTGTTTACCGATGAAGCGATATCCGGTATATCTACAAAGTACGATCCCTGGCTCTCCGAATCGTTATACGGTATCCCGTTAATGGTTACGTTAATGCGCGTCGGGTCAGATCCGCGGATGCGGATACCCGTATAGCCGATGCCTGCCCCGGCATCTGAACTTACCACTACCGAGGGCGTTTGGTTAAGCAGGTAAGGCAGGTCCTGCCCGAAGTTGTTTTTTTCGAGGTCCTTTTTACCGAGGTTAGTAAACGCTGTAGGTGAATTTTTGCCTGCGCGGGTGGCGGTAATGGTCACTTCTTCGGCGGTTACATTGCCGGCGGCTAAGGTGAAATTCAACACCTGCGGGGCTGTTAAATTAATAGTTTTACTACCTGCAGCATATCCAATGTAACTCACTTTCAGCGAATAACTACCTGCGGGTAAATTAGTAAAACTGTAATTACCCATTGCATCAGCAACGACGCTTTGTGCAGGTTTTTTAATGGTGATGGTAGCCCCCGGCAGTGCTTCGCCGGCTTGACTGGTGACTTTCCCGGATACGGAAAATTGGGCCGATGCCGCAAATGGCAACAGCAGGGCGAATATCGCCGCAAATAAATTTTTCAATGTTTTAAAATAAATATTAGTTAAACCATCTGCTGCCAGGGTGAACAGCAGTACACTTAACTTATTACCTCTCCCTACGCCGGCATTACCCGGATCAGGTTCGTGATGATAGACTTTTGCAATCGTCCAGCATCAATGGGTATGATCTCAGCCCGTCTTTCAGTTTGGTAAAAACACTCTGCAGTTTGTTTTTGTAACCAAAGCAAGGCACCCCTTGAGAATTATAAGGCAAAGATAGTTTTTTTATTTTAGTCTGGAAATTAGAGAGTCGGTTCCTGCGTGTCATTAACCCGTAGAGTGGTTGACGGCAGTCTTTTTGTGACAGGTTTATTGCGTTCAGTTCTTCGTTAGGTCGGGAAGTGTGGTTTAATAAAGGCAGTGGATGTACTTTCTTTTTTTCCGCTAAAAAGAAAGTACCAAAGAAAAAACTCCCGGCTGCGCCTGACCCTGTTAAAGTTAGTACTAAGGCAGGGCCACTACTACCCGTGCCAGCCGATGCCGGTTTTGAGGTGTACTTTAGTTTGTCAGGCTCTTTTATTTTCCTTTTCATGTTGAGGAACGAAGCATCTATCGGCAAATAAATGCTTCGTTCCTCAGCATGACGGTTTAATTTTATTTAGGATATTCTGTCAGCAAAAAGCTTCGGGTGAAATCAGGCAAAACAATGGCGGGCCCTTGCGGCTGCAGGGCATAGGGATTT
>JBDSIC010000267.1:0-3349 GCA_039918195.1 Mucilaginibacter sp. | reverse complement strand
TCCATATGTTTTTACGAGACATTTTCCAATACTTGTTTTAGGGGTTGTATCAACTGATCTATATCGCCCGCGCCTACTGTTAAAAGTAACTCAGGTTTTTCAGATTCCACAATATCTATAGCTTCTTGTTTTCCACATTTGCGTTTATTCCACATTTTCATCTTGCTGAGTATCAGTTCCGCATCCACACCTTCTATGGGTAATTCTCGTGCGGGGTAAATATCCAGCATCAGCAGTTCGTCGCTCATATCCAACACCTCGGCAAAGCCATCGGCAAAATCGCGGGTGCGGGTAAACAGGTGCGGCTGAAAAATAGTGGTCAGTTTTTTACCGGGGTACAGGTTTTTTACCGATGATATGGCCGCCCGCAGCTCTTCGGGATGGTGGGCGTAATCATCAATATAAATATGCTCCGCAGTTTTTACAATATATTCAAAGCGGCGTTTCACCCCTGTGAATGAGGCAAGGGCGCTTTTTATAGCGTCAGCACTTACGCCTAAGCGCAGGCAAACCTCAATAGCTGCGACTGCATTCTCTACGTTGTGCAGGCCCGCTATTCCCATTAAAATATTGCTGATGTTTACATCGCCATTGCTGAAATCGAAGTAATAATCGCCTTCCTCTATCCGCACATTTTTAGCCACTGACTGCGCATCGCCATTAACAGCGTATGTATTGCCGGTAGTTAAAGGCAATCCCGCTTTGCGGATAAGCACACCACCCGGTTTTATCTGCGAAGCAAACAAGCTGAAAGACTCTGTTAAATGCGAGTGGTCGCCATAAATATCTAAATGGTCGGCATCCATCGAGGTAATGACAGCAATATCCGGGTGCAGTGTCAAAAAGGAACGGTCATACTCATCAGCCTCAACCACAACGATGTTGTTTTTGCCAAACAGCACATTGGTTTGGTAATTAGACGAAATGCCGCCCAAAAAGGCGGAGCAGTCGATACCCGAATCTTTCAGGATATGCGCGATAAGGCACGACGTGGTAGTTTTACCATGTGTACCCGCAACCGCAACCGTGTACATGGCCTGGCTTATCAGCCCGAGCACCTGCGAGCGTTTGTATAATGTAAATCCCTTACGGGTAAAGAAATTAACAATTTTAGAATCCTTAGGTATAGCGGGGGTGTAGATGATCAGTGTGCTTTCATCAGGCCGATGGAAGTTCATCGGTATGCAGCCCTCGGTATCATCAAATATAATGCGGATGCCCTCGTTATGCAGGTCGTTAGTTAAGTCGGTAGGGGTTTTATCATAACCACATACAACGCAGCCCAACTTATGGAAATAGCGCGCAAGGCCGCTCATGCCTATGCCCCCTATGCCCACCAGGTAAACGCGTTCTATGTTGTTTAATTCCATATTAGTGAGTGGTTGATTGGGTTAATTAAGTGAGTGGTTTTCCCTCACTTGCTTAACTTCGTCAACACGTTTATATTCTATTTTTAACTACTTAACTTAATCAACCCAATCAATTTTTAACATTTTTAAATAAAGGCCCTCCCTTTTTGGGTAGGAGGGCCTAAGATTAATTGTTAATTGTTATTTGGATAACCTCTTTCGCGATAACTTCATCGGCATTAGGCATAGCCAGCTTGCCGATGTTCTCGCTTAATATTCTTTGTTTGTCTTTATCTGTTAACAAGTCCAGTGTTTTATCAACCAGTTTTGCCGGGGCATCACGGTCGGCCACAAACCTTGCGGCGTTATCCTGCACCAGTGCCAGCGCATTTTTGGTTTGATGGTCCTCGGCCACATTTGGCGAAGGCACCAGTATTACCGGTTTTTTTATCACACACAGCTCGGCAATAGTGCCGGCACCGGAACGTGATATAATAACATCAGCCGCTGCATATGCCAAATCCATGCGATTTAAAAACTCTTTTATTTTGATGTTGGGATGGTAGTTTTCGCCCAACTGCTCAATAATACCTTTATAATAAAATTTGCCTGTTTGCCATATTACCTGTACATCGGCGGCAATAAATTTTTCCAGTCCGGCCTGCACAGCATTGTTCAGCGTGCGTGCCCCCAAACTGCCGCCCAGCACCAGCACTGTTTTTTTGTGCGGCGACAGGTTGAACAGTTCCAGCGCCTGCATGTGCTTACCGGCTATGGCTACCGATTCCTTGCGGATAGGGTTCCCTGTTTTAATGATACGGTCGTCCGGGAAGAACTGCTCCATACCGTCAAAGGCGACGCATATCTTTTTGGCCTTTTTACCCAGCCATTTATTGGTGATACCCGCGTAGGAGTTTTGTTCCTGTATCAGCGTAGGTATACCCTTTAACGATGCCGCGTAAAGCAACGGACCTGAGGCATAGCCACCCACACCAACCGCGGCATCAGGCTTAAAGTCTTTAATTATTTTTAACGCCGCCCGTACGCTGCCTATCAGTTTAATGGGGAACATGAGGTTTTTTAAGAGCGACCCGCGCTGTATACCCTGGATGTTCAGCCCTAATATTTTATACCCCGCCGCCGGAACTTTTTCCATCTCCATGCGGCCCTCGGCGCCAACAAATAATATCTCGGTAGCAGGGTCGAGTTTTTTTAACGCATTGGCAATAGCAATAGCCGGGAAGGTATGTCCTCCTGTTCCGCCACCGCTTATGATAATTCTTTTGGCCATTTTGTTAAAAACTTTATTTTGCCTCACCCTGCCCTCTCCAAAGGAGAGGGTTCTTTACTGTTTTATTTCTCAATTTGCACATCTGCACATATTCACATCTGCACATTGACTCACCCTGTCATCGCTTCGCTCGACCCCTCTCTACTTGGTAAAGAGGGAGTTTTCTGTTTTTTATCTGCATATTGCATCTGCACATCGACTCACCCTGTCATCGCTTCCGCTCTTTTGCCTCACCCAACCCTCTCCAAAGGAGAGGGCTTTTCTATTTTTTATTTGCACATCTGCATATTTCCCATCTGCACATCAATTCGCCCTTCAGGGGGTTAAATTGCTACTTCCCTTATCTCGCCCACAACCACTTTCTTCGGCTCGTCAATATCCCTGCTTACTGATAGTATAATGCCGAAGGCCACACTGGTAAACAAAAGTGATGTACCGCCCATACTTACAAAGGGCAGGGGCACACCCGTTACGGGGCCTAAACCTACCGCTACGGCCATATTTGCAAATGCCTGTATGGTTAAGCTAAAACTTAACCCTGCTGCCAGCAGCGCGCCGAACGCTTTTGGCGCCTTGGTTACTATCTTGATGCAGCGGTATAACAGGAACAGGTAGATACCTACCACGGTTACCCCGCCCACTAAACCGTATTCTTCTATAATTGTTGCATAAATAAAATCTGAATAGGGGTGCGGCAGGTAATTACGCT
>JBDSIC010000266.1:0-4247 GCA_039918195.1 Mucilaginibacter sp. | reverse complement strand
GCCAAGCGAGTAAAAAGTAAAGGAGTTCTCATCGCGGTGGTTATGCCCGCGGTGGCGGTCAGGGCCTGATGTAAATGTGGCCAGCGCGTCCAGGTCGCCCCAGCCGCTGCGGAAGGATACCCGCCCGCCGGGATTGGCGCCCTTCGACGTGAAAAAATATGCAGGTGATAAGCCGGCTGCGGCAGGCGATTGCGGCTGAAGGTCTTTATCTGCAAAAATAATGACATACGGCACGGATGAACCGTTCCCTAAATACGTTCCGTTGCCGATGCCGTACGTTTCGTTACCGCCGCCGCCGGCTGGCCCCATCAGCCGCAGCCAGGTCCACAGTCCTACCCGGTCGTGGTATTTGGCAATAAGGTGCATAAGGCCGCCTGCCGAACCGATTTCCGGGTCGCTGTCGTTCATGGTAACCAGGCTCGATCCCCAGGGCAGCACCTGCCTTAATATATAATTAGGCACCAACTTGTTTCTTGGCGATTCATTGATCAGATCAGGCCCGCCTTTCCTGAGAAGCGCTGCCGAGAAGGGTATCGAGTTAAGCGAGCCATAACCAAAATAGCTCAGCCCCTCGTAATTATACCCATCATCATCCAGCGAATTGGTGAAATAGCCACGTATGTGTGCTATCGCGAGGTCTTTCCAGGCAGGCTTATCGCCCAGTACCAGCGCGCAAAGGCCAAGCGCGCCATGCACTACCGCGTTGTGGTTGCAGGATAGGTTGGCCTTGCCGTAATCGCCGTAGCATGCAGAGCCGCCTAAGGAGCAGTTATATATCCAAAGGCCAAATTCTTCAATTTCGTTTTTGATGAGTGTACGTTCATCAGGGGTCATGTAAGGGTACAGCCAGTCGTAACCGATGGCATAGGCATGTGCTGCATCCGCTACGTTCAAATGGGGGTTCAGGTTATCATAAAACGCCGGGTCCCATTGCTTGGCTGCGGCGCACATAATATCAATAGCTTTATTGATGTAGCGGCTGTCGTTGGTGATATAACCGGTAAGCGCCAGGTCGTTGATGTGTACATTCATGTTGCGCCCCGCTACCGCGTTGTTTTGCACATAAGGGTTGGTTTTTACCAGTAGGAATTTATCCGCCTGTGCCTTAATTTTTGCATACGAGGAAGCCAGCCAGCCAGCCTGTACTTTTTGCCTGATAGCGGGCAGGTCGTCCTTGCTAAATAATAAAGACGGGTATGCATTGCCCGAAGGCACCAGCGTTTCGGTGAATTTACCTGTAAAACTAACGGGCTGGCCCATATAGCTTGCCGGACTGGTCAGTTTACCGGTAATAGTTACCGGCGCCGCCAATTTGTAATTCATATTACCGGTAGTGGTGCCTGCTTTTAAGGTAACCGTAAATCCATTCACAATACCGCCGGCACTCACCGTTCCGGCTACATTAAGGTCGGTTTGTAATTGCACAGGTACGTTGGGCGCCGCGGCCGCGGCAAGCCAAAATTCCATTTCGTATCCGAATAGCATGCCCGCGCCTCCTGATACATTTTTAATGATGCCATTTATGACGTAACCGCTTACATTGGCTGTGGCTAAACCGTTAATTCTTGTGTCTTCGCCGGCCTCAAAGGGCTTTTCCTTACGGCAGCTTTGGGCAAGCAAAGCCAGGCATGCCATCAGTATGAAATTTTTGATACTCATGTACTTAGGTGAAATAATTGGTAATTAAAGGTAACAATGTTTTAAGTATTTAAAGAAAATTTTTATCGGTGCTTAGTCGGGGGATAATGACTTGTTTTTTCGGTAAATGCCTGCGTATAGTATATTTACAATTTATTATTATCTATGATACGCGAAGCAATAAGCCGGGATATCGACGGCATTTGGGATATTTTTGAAAAGGTGATAGAATCCGGCGATACCTATGTTTACGACCCCGAAACACCAAAGGAAGACCTGGCAAAACATTGGTTTGCCCCCAGCATGAAAATTTTTGTGGCCGAAGAGGAGGGAAAGATAGCGGGCACCTATTTTATCAGACCAAACCAAATTGCACTTGGCTCGCATATTGGTAATTGCGGATACATGGTACACCCCGATGCGCGCGGAAAAAGCATCGGGCGCAGCTTATGCGAACATTCCATTGCTACCGGCCGCGAACTTGGTTATAAAGGTATCCAGTTTAATTTTGTGGTGAGTACCAACATGGCAGCAGTTTACCTGTGGCAAAAATGCGGTTTTAAAATTATCGGCACTATCCCCGGCGGGTTTAAGCACCTTACGCTTGGTTATGTCGACGCTTATATTATGTTCAGAGAGTTATAACTGAATTAATAATTGGCAATTTTACTCACCCCGACCATTCGCTACCGGCGAAGGTCGATCCTCCTGCTGCGCAAAGCGGGTAAAAGTGCTATAGTAAATATAAAATCAAAAATAAAATCCCCTCTTTGCGCCGCAGAGAGGGGTGTAGAGCGAAGCGAAGACGGGATGAGTAGATCGTGTACCCCTCAATTACGTATAAACGGCAGCGACACATTCTTATACTGCTCCTTCTGCAATTGCAACTTCAGCAGTTTAAAGCTTTGGGTAGGGCCTTCTGCGGCAAACATATTTACCAGCCACGCAGGTATGGCACCACCCGGATCAACCTGTAATGTGTATTCAACCCTGATGGTTTGGTTCGAAGTGGGGGTGATGATCCATTTGCCTTTCGAGTCGCTGATGCGCACAACCGCTTTTTTGAGGGCTACAAAGCCGGGTACAGATGGCGCGTCGACAGTTACTACTTTTGTTTCGGGGTCTTGCGATACGGCGATACGGGCCACAAAATCGCGGTTCTCGACAGGCCAGGGCACGCTTATTTCCGAATAGTAATAAAGTTCTGACGGCGATACCTGTTTTATCAGCAGGCACGATTTGGTACGGTACACCCAGTCGACAGAGTTTTTTACATCGAGCAATACGGCTACAAACTGGCTGGCAGTGGCTTTAAAATCAGACTCTACTTTTACGGCCTTAACTTTCGAGCCCGGCACAACGCGGGTATAAACCTTTATGCCCGATTTATCGGTGCTTAATTTCCAGTCGTTAGCTTGAGAATTGGTAAAAGCGAACAGCAATAAAAAGGATACGGCTACTATTTTATACATTGATAATAAGGTGAAAAGGCAAATCTATCATAAAAATAGCGCGCAATAGTTTGGCTAAAGTCAGATTAGTAAAAGCTGTAAAAATGTAGCCACCCGGGTTTAACAATAGTTAAATACTTTTACCAACAGGCAAATAGCCGGGTAAAAATGACTACCTTGCGCACTTAATAAAATAATATAATGCAAAAAGAAGGAACAGTAAAGTTTTTCGATACCACTAAAGGTTTCGGATTCATTTCACAAAGTGATAACAGGAGCGATGTTTTTGTACACTCAAGTGGCCTCATCGATGAAATTCGTGAAAACGATAAAGTAAGCTACGATGTAGAAGAAGGCAAAAAAGGCCTTAATGCGGTAAATGTACAGGTAATTTAAAAAACACTATCATACTTAATCGTTGAGCACTTGTCCTTGCGGACAGGTGCTTTTTTGGTTTTAATGTGCAAATAAGGCCCGGCATAAACGGGTTAACACTTTAAAACAGTAATTTTGCCCCTCAATAGTAATAAAACATACATGGCCTGGCCGGATAAATTAAAGCTGAAAAAGCAATTGGTAGTGTCGTTAACCGAAGCAGGTTACGCGCACCCAAAGGATATACAAACTAAAACCCTGGCACGCATAAACGGCGGGCAGGACCTTATAGCCGTTGGCCCCGAAGGCTGCGGCAAAACCACTACTTACATTACGGCCGTTTTAAACCGCTTTAACTATAACCCCGACGGTGTGCCGCGTGTATTAATACTGGTGCCCGATAAGGAAAGCGTATTGGCGGTAGCCGAGCAATTTGACAGGCTGAACAAGAACAAGTCGATATCCATTGTAGAGCTGTATGCCGCACCGGGTATCGAAACACAAATGAATGCCCTTACCGATGGCGCCGATATTGTAATAGCCACCCCTGACAGGGCGCGTGCTTTATATCTTAAGCTGGGCCTCAACCTTAATAAAATAGAACTGTATATTATAGATGATGCCGATTTGGTAGTTAGGCAGGGCCTGCAATTGCCTGTAGCCGAACTGGCCAACAGCATTACCAAATGCCAGCACCTTATTTTTACCGAGGTAATGCACGGCAGGCTGGAAAAAATGATTAGCCCCTTTATGAAACAGCCGGCTGTTGTAGAGATAGAAGTG
>JBDSIC010000265.1:0-3586 GCA_039918195.1 Mucilaginibacter sp. | reverse complement strand
AAACAGAAATATTTAACGAGGAGCAGAACAACCTTGCTGTAATGCTAAAGGCCCTGGCGCACCCTGCGCGTATAGCCATCCTACAGCAAATCATCGAAGCCAAAGCATGTATATGCGGCGACCTGGTTGATGAACTTGGTTTGGCGCAGGCAACCATATCGCAGCACTTAAAAGAATTAAAAAATGCCGGTATTATACAGGGTAATATTGATGGGGCAAGCGTATGTTATTGCATAAACCCGCTCGTATGGGATAAATTACAGGCGCATTTGATCGACCTGTTTATGTCATATAAACCACTTAAAAACTCCTGCTGCTAAAAATTTTACTCAACATTATCGTAATATTACGATAATAAAACTAAATATTATGGAAACTTTAAAATGGCAATCATTCAAACAACAACTACAGGCAAACCCATTACTCAACCTGCAATTTCAGTATTCCGAAAATAAATGGGTGGATCAATCCTATCATATAACGGAAATTAAGCAGGCGCCGATCACCTCGGTTGATTGCGGCGGTGTAATGAACAAATGGACCGAGGTTATCATACAGCTTTGGGAACCGGCCGAAAAACAGCAGGAGCGGGCCATGAAAGCACGAAAGGCCTTATCTATTATCGACCTTGTAGAAAACTCATTACCCTTAGATGCCGATGCCATTGTAAAAATAGAATTTGGAAATTCGCAGTTTGATACGCGCCAGATGTTACCTAACGGGATAACTGCAGAGGGGGAAAACCTTATTGTAAACCTGCACCCGGACGCGGTGCAGTGCAAAGCGATTACCCGCGGCGGCAGTTGCGGAGAACCGGAACAAATCACCAAATCAAAAGATCTTATTAGAGATACTTCTTGCTGTACGCCGGGTGGTGGATGCTGCTAATATAATTCAACATGAAAAATATTTTAGTATTGTGTACCGGCAACAGTTGCCGCAGTCAGTTAGCCGAAGGATACCTAAAGCATTTTGCAGGGAATAGCGCGAATATTTATAGCGCGGGGATAGAAACACATGGTGTGAACCCCAAAGCCATACAGGTGATGGCTGAGGACTATATTGATATTTCGGCCCAGACCTCAAACCATGTAGATGAATACATGGCCATTCCGTTTGATTATGTGATAACGGTGTGCGACAACGCCAACGAAGCCTGCCCATATTTCCCGGGGAAAACGGCGCGTTTTCATCATAACTTTGCCGACCCGGCAAAAGCCACCGGCTCGCCAGAAGAAGTGATGAATGAATTTCGCCGGGTGCGGGATATGATAAAAACCTATACTGCTAACTTTGTAAAACAGCATATAAAATGAGTGCAAATAACTGCCCCCCGGCAGCCGAACGAAAGAAATTGAGTTTCTTAGACCGCTATCTTACACTTTGGATATTCCTGGCGATGGCGGTGGGTATAGGCATAGGGCATTTTATCCCGTCAGGTCCGGGCTTTGTTAATTCATTTTCAAGTGGTACTACAAACGTTCCTCTTGCCATTGGCCTTATTTTGATGATGTACCCGCCGCTGGCCAAAGTAAAGTACGAAAACATGGGTGAAGTATTTCGGGACACAAAAGTGTTAACCGCATCGCTTGTTTTAAACTGGGTGATAGGGCCATTGCTTATGTTCTTCCTGGCTATTGTCTTTCTGCGGGAGTACCCCGAATATATGATTGGCGTTATTTTGATAGGCCTTGCCCGCTGCATAGCTATGGTAGTAGTATGGAACGAACTTGCCGAAGGTAACCGCGAATATGCCGCCGGCTTAATTGCGCTGAACAGTATATTCCAGGTGCTGCTTTATAGTGTATATGCTTATGTTTTTATAACATTGCTACCCCCATTGTTAGGCTTTAAAGGGTTGCAGGTAAATATTACTATTGGCGAGATAGCCAAAAGTGTGGGTATTTACCTGGGCATTCCCTTTGTATCAGCCATTATAAGCAGGTATGCCCTCATTGAATTAAAAGGAGCGGATTGGTTTCAAAAAAGGTATATGCCCTTTATTTCGCCGGTTACACTGATCGCCTTACTATTTACTATCGTTATCATGTTTAGCTTAAAAGGTGAATTAATTGTGCAGATACCAATGGATGTGCTGCGTATTGCCATCCCTTTAGTGATATATTTTATTCTGATGTTTGTGCTTAGTTTTTTTGCAGGTAAGTTTTTCGGGGCCGGCTATTCAAAAAGTACGGCTATTGCTTTTACAGCAACCGGTAATAATTTTGAATTGGCCTTAGCGGTAGCCATAGGGGTATTCGGCATCAATTCGGGGCAGGCATTCGCAGGCGTTATAGGCCCGTTGGTTGAAGTTCCGGCACTAATAGCATTGGTCAACGTAGCTTTTTGGTTTCGTAAAAAATATTACTCCACCTTAAACCGGTAAACCGCGCGGCCAATGTGCCCGTCTTTGTCAATCCCTTCAACTACTGCCCTGTAAGTGCCTTTACCATCAGCGGTGAAAAAATCAACCGAGGCCTTGCCGGCGGCATCAGTAAACACACGCGGGTTCCAGTAAATAGTGGTGCGCAGGTCGGGCCCAAAGGCTCCGCCGTTACCCGTAATGGTATATTTAGGAGAGTAAAATATTTTAGGGATACTGTATCCGAGCGGCGATATTTTGGCAACATTGGCCTGGGGTATCAGGTCTTCCAATTCTTTTAAGCTAATCTTGGTTCCTTTAGGCGCCACCTTCATATTTATCGATAGTACGCCTTTTGTTTGCCCGGCCCTGTTCACCAATCCCAGGTCATCCCTTAAAAATACTTCAATTGATTCTATCTCCGCGGCGTTTAAACTATTCACATAATTAGCATCAACAGGCATGCCGCCTACATATATAGCCATAGGTATTTTGTTGCCCGCATTAAAATCACGGCTCAAATAAAATCCGGCCGTAGTGTTGTCATAAGTAACCCCCGGAATAGAGCCCTGCATACACTGAAGCAACATATTACATCCTTTAAACCTGTCGCCCGCTATCAGGTGATCAGGCATGGAGAGGCCGCTTAAAGAGGGATGGTCCTTGTAGCTGGGTGCTGCTTTAACAATGGCCTTCGCCTTAATAACCACCTCCTGCAGCGTACGCGAATTTTCGTATATTTTTTTGCTGTTAAGTAAGTAACCGCTCATCACGGTATCTATATTCAGTTGTTCGTCTGGTTCGCCCGGGTTTGCAAATATAGCGGGGTAACTAATCCCGTCTACCGTAACCGCCATATTTTTTGCGTTGTAATTGCCCTTAGCACTTACCACAATTTGGGCCGAATCGGCAAATACAAGGTTGGTGAATTTAAATTTCCCTTCACTATCGCTTGTTGCCCTGGTTGTGAAATATTTATCGGGTATCTGCAACGTAACGGTACCACCAATAACTGGCACACCGCTGGTTGTACGCAGCATGCCGGTAAGTTCAATACCCTGTTCGGGTATAAAATATATATGCGGCAGCTTGTTTTTCAATAGTTCTGTATAAGTAAAACGGCGATAGCCTTGCGTAAGCAGCAACAGGTCAAGGTCTGCCGCTGTTTTTTTATTCATCTGCTTAAAGTAGTAATTGGGTTTTTCGATATAACCTTTCAGGTCC
>JBDSIC010000264.1:0-2869 GCA_039918195.1 Mucilaginibacter sp. | reverse complement strand
GGAACTGCTTAAGGATGGCTATAAGGTAGTGGTGATAGAAAAAGAGGAAGAGCTTTTTATTTCGGAAATTAAAAACGCCGGCGGTATTGTATTATCAGAGAATGATATAAACAAAGAGTTTGAAAATTCGCTGGTGCGGCAATCGGGTGCTTGCGTGCTGGCAGGTACCGATGACCTGTATAATATGAAGCTGGTTAACACCCTGATAGCCTTCTTACAGAAAAAATCGCCGGACAGGGTGACCAAGATAATGATACATGTTAATGGTACCGATAATATCAACATATTAAAGGATTACCTCGACATTAACAACAAGCATGAGCATTACGATTTGGAAACGTTTAATGTAAGCCAGCTTGCCGCCCAAAAAATATACGATCAGTACACGCCATACAAGTATATGGGCGATATTGAAAAGGAAGAGGAACAGTCCATAGCGATAGTGGGCTTTAACTCGGCTGCCGAAAATTTCCTGTTAGAGAATATTATACTGAGCCATTCGCCGGCGATGGATAACCTCACCGTTTATCTTTTAGATAAAAATGCCGATACCGCGATAAACCATTTTGCATTTAAGCACCCCTACTACGCCGATTATATAGACCTGGTACCCGTAAAACTGCTTAACGATAGTTTTTACGCCAACTTCACCTGGTCTAAAAAAGATATTGAGAAGATAAGCAAGGTGAAGATAGCCTACATGTTCGGCGATTCGGAGTCGGCGCTGTTAACTGCTTCAACTAATTTGCGGCAGTTCTTTTACGCGCAAACGCTAAACCTGTCGCAGGTACCTATTATTGTTTGCATGCCCGAGGATGCCGACGTAATGAACCTGCTTGATGAGGACGGCGTGAGCGTAGTGCTAAGCAAACAGTTAAACATACAGCAGTTAAAACTGATAAGTGATACCTGTACCAGCGCCGCGCTGATAGAAGAATCGGTAGTAACTGATAAAATATCAAGGATAATTAACTATTATTATTCGTTGAAGTATGAATTTTCGTCAGAATTGGCGCAAAAGTTTAATTTTGATAACGGGAACCAGGCTATTGTTGATGCGCTGGAGAAAGAACTGATATCAATGCCCGAAAATACGGAGGCTATAACTGAAAAAACGGTTGAGGACTTTGTACTTAAATATATTGCAGAAAAAACATTTGTATCCTACGATGCCTTAAAAAAGCACCTCTCGATACAAAAGCGGTGGAACATTTTATCGCACCGCAAAAAGGACTCGAACAGGTATGCTGCCCGGCAAATAGCCATGAAGGTAGCCTGGCTGGAAAGAATAGGCTGCTGGCCCCTTAACCGCACAAACATACAGCGGTTTTACCCAAGGCTGGCACCAATGGAACATAAACGCTGGAGTGCCGAAAAAATAGTTTTTAACTTTAAATACGGCCCGCTCCCGAAGGATAAGAACGAACGGTTTATACTAAAGGACATATTAAAAATTCATGACCAGATCATCCCTTATGAAAAACTGGATGAGGTAGAAAAGGAAAAGGACCTGAACCTTTTCCTGTTACTGCCGCTGTTAAATTCAATTAAGGGCAATTAGTACAATGCAGTTTAAAACAGACATATTTATCAGCTATGCGCATATAGACGATGAGGCCCTGATCGAAAATCAGAAGGGCTGGATATCGGATTTCCATAGGGCGTTAGATATAAGGCTGGCGCAACTACTGGGCCGCAGGCCTGTTATTTGGCGCGACCCTGCCTTGCAGGGCAACCACGTATTTGATAAACAGATTGTTGACCAGTTTGCAGATGTAGCCATCATGCTTTCCATATTAACCCCGCGCTATGCAAAATCTGAATGGTGTGTGCGCGAGGTGAACGAGTTTTACGATGCCTGTCAAAAAAACATCGGCTTCAACATCAGTAATAAGGCCCGTATATTTAAGATCATTAAAACCCCGGTAAGGGCCGAACAGCATCCCGAGAAGATACAAAGTGTTTTAGGTTACGAGTTTTACAGCAACGACCCTGCTACCGGCCGCGTTAAGGAACTTTCGCAAACTACCGGCCAGCACGTAGAAACAGCCTACTGGGACAAGCTGGATGATTTGGCGCATGACATTTGCGCCTTTCTGGAAAGCATAGAAAACCCGCAGTCGGCATCGTTAAACAGCGTACCAGCTATTGTCGCGGGCGGTAAATCCGAAGAAAATAAAGTATTCCTGTGCGAATCGAGCTACGATACGCAGGAATTTAGGGATAGCCTGAAACGCGAGCTGCAAGGCTACGGCTACCAGGTGTACCCCGATAAGCAACTGCCGCTAATGGCACTGCCATTAAAAGAGAGCGTTTCGCAATACTTAGGCAATTCGGCCTTAACCATACACATGGTTGGCGAAAACTACGGCATAGTGCCAGAAGGCGCGCAAAAATCCATCGTGGAGATACAAAACGACCTGGCATCGGCCTACAGCGCGGCACACAATACGCCTCGGCTGATATGGGTGCCGGAAAATGCCGAACCTATTGATGACCGCCAGATAACTTTTGTTGACAAGCTGAACAAAGGCGGTGACGGTGTTGCCGGTGCTGACCTGATCAAAGGCAACCTGGAAGAGTTTAAAAGCATCGTGATTGATAAGCTGAACAAGATGAAGCAAAAGCAGGAAGCTGAGGCCAAAAAAGCCGAAGCAGAAACTGAAGCGGATACCCATACTGACAGCGGCGATGGCGGCGCCAAAGTGGTATACCTTATTTGCGATATGCTGGACCTGGAAGCCATACAGCCGCTGGAAGATTACCTGTTTGATAACGGTTACGAGGTAGTGCTGCCCATTTTTGACGGCGATGAGTCGGAAATACGGGAGGACCATATAGAGAATTTAAAAACGTGCAAGGCCGCAAT
>JBDSIC010000263.1:0-3864 GCA_039918195.1 Mucilaginibacter sp. | reverse complement strand
CGTTACGCAAAAAAGAAGGATTTTATAAGGGAGTTATTACACTCTGTCCAAACAAGCCTGGTGCTCGCCAGTTTTGGTGTACTGGTTATCACACTTTCATCAAACGGCTATACGTTAATATACGCAGACCTTACTACAGCCGATTGGTGGTATATACCTTTAAGCCTCTTTATCAGCCTCAGCATGCACGATACTTATTTTTACTGGATGCACCGCACCCTGCACCACCCGGCCATATTTAAATACACACACCTGCTACACCATAAATCACTAACACCATCCCCGTTCGCTTCCTATTCTTTTCATATTTTAGAGGCAGTAGCCGAAGGGTTGATACTGCTGCTGCTGGTGTTTATATTGCCCATGCACAAGCTCACCATTGTTCTGTTCGTGTTCGTCGGGTTCGTTATTAATGTATATGGGCATTTGGGTTATGAAATAGCACCGCGCAGGTTCCGTAATTCCATATTTTTCCAGGTATTCAGCTCATCAGTTTACCACAACCTGCACCACAGCAAATTCAGGGGTAATTATGGCTTGTATTACCGGGTATGGGACAGGCTCATGAAAACCGAACACCCTGAATATGTAGAAATGTATGATCGTATACAGGAAAGACGCTTCGGTACAGAAGAAAAAATACAAACTCAGCCAGACCCGCCTAAAAAACTCGTTATGGCAGATAGCGCCGTAAATTAATACTTACATTTCAAAAGGATAAACCGCGTGTAACTTGCTGTAAATATTGTCATTACATTACTATAAATGAAGCAATCTCTTAAGCTAAAGCATTTTGAATGCCCTAAAGAGATTGCTTCGTTCTTCGCAATGACACGCGGTGTGAGAACGGCGGAAGCCGTTCATAACTACCTGTAATACTTACTTCTTCTCAGGCATATGTACCAGCTTTATTAAATTTTTACCGCTTAAATATTTATTGGCGGCATCCTTGGTAGTGGCTACGGTTACGCTTTGAAGGGTTGTTGGGTAATGTAAAATACGGTGCGGGTCTTCCTGGTTTTGCGAGCCGCCGGCTATGTAACCTACCCAAAAATAATTTTCCCTTAATTGTACCTGCTGCGAACGCATATCCTCTGCCTGGAACTTTTTAATGTCAGCAAGCTGGGCACCGTTCAGTTTAATTTTGGTTATCTCGTCCATGGTGGATGCGATAAGCTTGTCCACATTCTCCGGCGCGCAGCCAAAGCTTACTGTAAAGCTGTACCTGCCCGCGGGTACTTTTTGGTACCTTGCCCGCACACTTGGCGAATACACTCCGCTTTCCTGCTCACGCAGCCGCTCAATAAGCTTTATGTTTAACACTTCCTCCAGCGCGTCTAACTGAATATTATTTAATTCATTATATACATAATCGCCGCTGAAAACCAGTTGAACACTGCTTTTATCGCCAATACCTTTGTTAACTATTTTAGTTACCAGCCCCGCCGGCGGGTACATGCCCTGGTCCTTATATGTTTTTTTAGTATTGCCGCCGGGCAGGCTGCCCAGGTAAGTGGCCAGCAGGGGCTTTATATCTGTTACATTAAAGCTGCCTACAAGGCTGAAGGTAAAGCTGCCTGCATCGGCAAAGCTGCTTTTATAAAAATCATAAGCCTTATCAAGCGTGGCGGTATTTAATCTTTCTATAGTCGGCACCATCGCCCTAAAATTGTACTTGTTTAATACTGCCGATACCGTATCCTGGAAAACACTTGCAGGGTCGAGGTGGCGGTTAACAAGCACCGACCGTATCTGGCTAACGTTCGACTGCCAAATATCATTATCCTTACGTGGCTGGGTAAAGTATAGGTAGATCATTTGCATGGCCGTTCCCAGGTCCTGGGGCGACGAATTACCACTGAAACCCTGTGTGTAGTCGCTGATGTAGGGTGAAATACTTACATTTTTCCCCGTCATCATCTTTTGAAGCTGTATCTGGTTAAACTCGCTTACACCGCTGCTGCCAACTACCGATGCCGCCATGTCGGCCGCGGTAAAGTCTGCATCACTTGCCAGTGAGGTACCGCCAAAGCCGTATCCTGTTATTAATATCTGGTCATTTTTAAAATTAGTAGGCTTAAGCTGAGCCTTAACACCATTCTCAAAGGTTAATGTGGTTACCCCGGTCGAATCGTCAACTGCTTCATCAACTATTTTACCCTCTTCAGGTATCTTGTCAATTAAAGGTTTGGTGCTCACATTATCCACATACGGTGTAACACCTTTCCCTGCAGCGCCTATCCAGCCTAACAAAGTGGCCTCGTTTGGCAATTTATCCTTTTCGTTGTCCGGGGCCTCAATAACAATGGTGCGGTTTTGGTCGGTAATATATTTTGCCGCCATCGCGTTCATTTGCTCCAGTGATATTTTATCAATGTTATCCAGGTAAAACTGGTACTCAAAGCCTATACCCGGTATGGCCTGGTCATTCAAAAAATGCTGCTGGTATTCACTTACAAAATTTACCGAGTTGGTTTTGTCGCGTTCCTTGTATGCATTGCCAATTTGTATCAGGGCGTTTTGTTTGGCGCGTTCAAATTCTGTTAGCGTAAATCCAAATTTTTTGGCGCGTTCTGTTTCGGCAACCAGGGTGGTTATTGCTTCTTCCAATCCGCCGGGGCGGGCAACAACAATAGAGCTGAAGGCATCCTGCTTGCCAATAAAAGCGCCATAGCTGGCGTTACTGTATAAAAATGGCGGCGCGGGTTTTTGCATCAGTTCGTTCAACCGCGCATTCAGCATTTGGTTAAACAGGCCCGACCGCATACTTTGCAGGTAATCGGTTGATGTTTTAACTTTTGTACCGGGGTGTTTTACAATAATCTCGGCCAGGGTGTACGGAAATTCCGGGTCGGTAGCAAACTTTACCCTCGTGCCCGGGGTTGATGCTACCGTATACTCGGTGCGTGGTTTGGGCGCTGCCGGGTTTTTAAGTGCCGAAAATTTTTCTTTTATCAACTGTTCCACACGCTTCGGGTCAAAATCGCCGACAGCTATAACAGCCTGCAGGTTGGGGCGGTACCAATCCTGGTAAAAACTTTTTATAGTAGCCAGGTTAAAGTTTTTAATAACATCTTCCTTGCCCTTTGGCAGCCTGTCGGCATACCTTGAATTGCTGAGCACGGCAGGCAGTATTTGTTCCTGAATACGCTCCTGAGCATTTTTTCCGCGTAGACGTATTTCTTCCAATATCACGCCACGCTCTTTGTCCAGCTCGGCCTGGTCAAACGATACATAGCCGGCCCAATTGGCCAGTATATCAAAGCCTTTTTCAAATACTTTAACACTATCGGTTGGTAAAGGCAGCTGGTAAACAGTTTCATCAAACGAGGTAGACGCGTTAAGGTCGGCACCAAATTTTACGCCCGAGGTTTGCAGGTAATTTACCAGCGCGTTCTTCGGGAAATCGCGTGTGCCGTTAAAGGCCATATGTTCGGTAAAATGCGCCAGTCCCTGCTGCGCATCTGTTTCGAGTATAGAACCTGCCTTAGTTACCAGGTATAGCTCGGCACGATTTTGCGGCATACTATTTTGGCGTATATAATACGTAAGTCCGTTGGGCAGTTTGCCAATAATTACGTTAGCGTCTACAGGCAGGGCTGTGGAATTACTTTTTACCTGTTGCGCTACATTGGCAGGTTTTGATCTTGGGGAGGGTACAGGTTTCTTTTTAACCTGGGCAAAAGCACCGTTCGAGGCCACAAGCAGCGCCAGGGCTGCAATGAATAATTTAAAATTAGTACGCATATTTAATCAGGGAATGATCTAAATTCAAAAAAACAAAACGAGATGCAAATATTAAATAATTACAGCCTAAATCTAACTGAAAATTAAAAATAAAATTGCTGTTATGAATTTTAAAAT
>JBDSIC010000262.1:0-3193 GCA_039918195.1 Mucilaginibacter sp. | reverse complement strand
ACAATGCAGTTACCCCTAAACTTTTAAAGTAATCGATATGGTTAATAATCCCCTTAAAATCGCCGCCATGCCGGTGATACATGGAGTCGCGGTTTAACGATTGGTCCCTCATGCCGGCTACCCTGTCGTTGCCGGTATCGCCATTACTAAAACGGTCGGTAAGCAGCAAGTCTATAAAATCGGCGGAGGTAACGCCCTGCGCGTAAGCAGTACCGTTACCTTGCCTGCGGGCCAATAGGTCCCATTTAATTATTTTCTCTTTGCCGAACCTGATATCCACAGTTCCGGGTTTGGCTGTGGGGTTGATGATGATATCAATAGCCGTATACTTAGGGTTAGGGAAACGATGCGTTTTAAGCAACTTTACTCCCGGGTAGTTAATACTGATGGTTTGCTGCGACAGCAGTTTATTATCGCTCCTGACCAGCAGTTGAATTTTATTCATTTTCATACCCGTCCACCAGTTTGTGGGGTAAATTTTGGTATCCTGCGCGCAAAGCGTTGAATAACTAACTAATGCTGTAAGTAGTAGTACTATTTTTTTCATAAGAGTTTTGTATGATTTGATGGCAATGTAGCAGGCGGCCGATCATAAAAAACAATTCTTATACAAACAGCAGGTTAAACGTTACGAATGACATTTACACAAAAAGCAGAACAACGATATTTGCGAAACGGCCCCCGGCTTGTTTTAATTTATTAGTTTTAAACGATGTTTAGTTTTTTGCCAAACAAGGATAAGCAACGCGCTAAGTTTTACCTGGTTTATTGGGTAACCTATCTTTTAGCCTTCTCGATCATACAGGGATTACCGGCAGGGGATTTTTTTACTGCCTTTAGAAACGAGCTGATAAGTATTGCGCCCAAAATGCTGTTTGCTGTAATAGTGGTGGAATTACTAATGACAGACCTGCTTGTTAACAAAAGGATAGTCCGCTTTATGGCTGTCTATTTAGGGCTACTGATTGTGTTTGCTTTTGTGCTGCGGCTAATTGATAATTTCATCATCTTAAAATACTTTCTTACCAGCTGGAAAATGGAACCACTCACCAGTGCGCCTCCATTTTTATATAATGCCATTAAACTCCAGTTTTTACTTACCATCCCTTTTTGCTACCGTTTATATACGCACCGTAATAAATTGCAGCAGGCGGACACCACAACGGGAATGTTTCTAAATGAGTCCAATTTTATACAGGTAAAATGCGACCGGCGAATGGTAAAGGTGATACTTACCGAAGTACTTTACTTTGAAGCGCAGGGCAATTATATATTCATATATACCATAAATACCGTTTTAAAGGCTTACCTGTCCATTTCAGAACTGGAGGAAAAATTGCCGGCGGTGATGTTTGTACGTATACACCGCTCGTTCATTATCGCGTTAAAAATGGCAGAGAGCTATACCGGCAGCTATGTAATGATCGGCGGAAAGAAAATACCTATAGGCAGGTCGTATCAATTAAAGGCTAAGGGTAGCTTGCAAATGGGCAGTAAAGCAGATGCCTGAAAAATGACGCGTGTTTATGTTATTCTGTACAAATGGGTATGGTGAAGTAGAAGGTTGACCCTTTACTTAATTCAGACGTTACCCATATTTTCCCATTATGGCGGTGAATGATTTCCGCGCATAAATAGAGGCCAATTCCAAAGCCACTGGTTGATTTCATTTCTGCACTTTCTACCCGGTAAAACCTGTCGAATAGCAGGGCAATATCAGACTGTTTAATACCCATTCCCTCATCCTGAACACATACCCGGGCATTTCCTGCTATGGTTTCGCAAGCCACGCGGATTGTTGTTCCCGCAGGTGAATATTTCACCGCGTTGTTGATCAGGTTTTGCACCACCTGGCCAATTTTATCCATATCCGCGTCAACGATAGTACGCTCCACGGGGGCATATATCACAGTATGGCTTGTAATGCTTACAATGGATTCAGCTTCGCTTTCCTTTACCAATGCTGCCATATCAAATATCTGCCGGTTTATATTGATCTTTCCTGATTCTAACCGGGATACATCCAGGAAACCATTGATCATGGAAGTCATTTTGCCCACCTGTTTTGTTGCACGGTCAATGGTATTTAATAAAAAATCATCTTCATTTTTTTTCGCTTTCATGGTCAGCATTTGCAGGTAACCATTCATAGAGGTAAGCGGTGTTTTTAATTCGTGGCTCACCATGGTGATAAAATCATTTTTTCGCTGCTCGTCTTCTTTGGCTTCGGTAATATCCATAACCATTCCCGAAAAGCTTGCCAACTCACCATTTTCCTGCCGGGTTACTTTTCCGACAGAACGCAGCCAAATTACTTTCCCGTCATTAAAACGTGTTTGCTGATAGATCATATCGTAGTCTTTATCTTCACGGATCGACCTCTCAATTTCATCTGATATAACTGACCTGAATTTGCCTGCTACCTGGCCTATCGCCTGTTCATAGGTCATAGGCACCGGAGATTCATACCCAAAAATTTCTGCAAGGACAAAATTGTATTGAAGTGATTTAGATACCGGATCAATTTGCCACATACGGAGTTTAGCCGACGTGATTGCCAGTTGCAGCGCGGTTTCACTTTCAGCCAGTTGTTGGTTACTCTCTACCAAACTGCTTTGTATTTGCAAAAGCTCTTCATTCTTTTCAGACATCTCTTCATTGATCACCGTCATTTCTTCGTTAATGGCAGATAACTCTTCGTTGCTTTGCTGTAGTTTATCCGTTTCTTCTATGGCAGAGAGCCTGAGCTCAATCTCATCCATCACTATTTTAGCTAAACCTTCTAATATAAGTTCATCATCCGCCGAGAAAGGCCGCGGGGTTTTATCAATAACACATAGTGTACCAATACGGAAGCCATCGTGAGTGGTGAGCGGAGCGCCTGCATAAAACTTCAGGCCAAAACTACCGGCCACATTTGGGTTAACCAGTAAACAAGGTTCTTCAGGTGCATTTTCAAAAACGGTTACCTGTTGTTTTAATACAGCAAGTGAGCAAAGACTAACACCCCTGGAGGTGAATTTAGCTTTCCCCATGCCAATATTTGCTTTGAAATAAACTTGTTCAGCATCTACAAGTGAAACAAGTGAGATTGGGACCTTGAATATCTGCGTGGCTAACCGTGCAACGTTATCAAAAGCGCCCTCGGGTGGAGTATCCAGTATTTTATAACGTTTTAGTGCGTTTACCCGCT
>JBDSIC010000261.1:0-7465 GCA_039918195.1 Mucilaginibacter sp. | reverse complement strand
ATGTACTATCGTGATGATGCCTTTTATAGGTATGATGCTGAATAGAGGTGTACCCGCGCAGTTTATGGCGGCGGTGGGTATGTTCCTGTTCTTTGTATTTACCTGGATGCTGAGCAACTCTACCCTGCAAACCGGGCAATCAGATGTGATGGTGCCGCTATTGATACGCGGTGTAGGTATGGCGCTGCTTTTTGTGCCATTAACCACCCTTGCCATGGCCGACCTTAAAGGTGCCGAAATAGGGCAGGGGTCGGGACTTAATAATATGATGCGGCAACTGGGCGGATCGTTTGGTATAGCGGCGTTAACAACGCTGATACATTTAAGGCAGGGCTATCACCGCGATAACCTGTTAAGCAATGTTAACCAGTACGATCCGGAAACGGTATCGCGGCTGCAAACGCTTACCCAGGGGTTTTTAGCCAAAGGCGCGTCGTTGCTTGATGCCACGCAAATGGCTTATAAAGCTTTAGAGGGGGTAGTGACACGCCAGGCCCTGTTATTAACCTATGATGATGCTTATTGGATATCGGGGTTGATCATGTTATTCTCGATACCGCTGATATTCCTGCAGCCGTTCAGGAAAAATATGAAGGCTGTGACGGATGCACATTAACCCAACCCCCCAACCCCCTGAAGGGGGAGCTTTTGAAAAGCATTATGTCTGCCATTCAAAAGATATATAAGATTTTGAGTTTACTCACCTCCCATTTAGGGGAGGGGTATACCACACTAAGAAATCTTATTTTAAAGTCCTCCCCTTTGGGGAGGATTTAGGTGGGTTTCTCAAAAAACAAAAGCCGTTCCGATAGTGACTATGGAACGGCTTTCCCAAAAAATTAACAATTAGTAGTAGTTCACCTCAGCGGCACAGATCAATAATATATCATGAAACCGAGGTTGTTTAATCTTGGCATAAAACTAAATTTTTTGTGTAACAAACGCAAATTTATTTGCTTAATAAGCTGTTTGGTACAAAAACCCCCCTCAGGGTACACATTACGCCTTTTTGGAATATTCTTAGCTAAGTTTTCTGCTTAAAAGATCACTTTCCCGGTTGCTGTAACCAGCGATGCTATACGTACAGCGTCGAATATTCGTTCTTCGGTGGTTCCTAACTTAATAAGTGAGTCCTCGTGGGCGTTCACACACATCTCGCATCCGTTAACCGCCGATACGGCAAGGCTTAGCAATTCAAAAAATTCTTTACCGGTTACAGGCTTCATCATTAACTGCATGCGTATGCGTGCCGGTATCTGCGTGTACTTCTCTTTTTGCGTAAAATGCCTGAAACGGTAGAACACATTATTTGATGCCAGTAACGACGCGCAGCCTACCGCTTCGGCTATTTCAGCCGCGGTAGCGCCCTGCTCTTCGGCATATTTTGTATAGTATTTGATAAGCGGGCTGTTAAGGTTATTAACTGCTATGGTAAGGCCGGTTAAGGCGCACTCTTTGGCGCTTAAATGTTCAGAGGTTAACGTGCTGGTAAAATTCAGCTTCAGGTCGCGCAGGTAGCGCGATTCGCCCTGTTCTAATAAATCAAGGCTTTCGTTGCGGTAACCGGCATCAAGGCCGATACTTTGCAGCAGTTCACCTATTATTTCTTTGCTTTCGCTCATGATATCTTAAATATTAAGGTAAAAAAAATCCCCGCACCTTCCTATGGGGTATGCGGGGACATATAAAGACTAATTATTATACAGTAAGTGTTTCCTGGCCTTTTTCCCAGTTACATGGGCAAAGCTCGTCAGTTTGCAGGCCATCAAGCACACGCAATACTTCCTTAACGTTACGGCCTACGCTCAGGTCATTAACACATACCCAGCGAACGATCCCGGTAGGGTCTATGATGAATGTAGCACGGTAAGCTATCTTTTCGTTTGGCTCTAATATATCCAGTGCTTCGGCTAATGATTTTGAAGTATCGGCCAGCATCGGGAATTTCAGGTCGCGCAGGTCATCATGGTGTTGCCTCCAGGCAGCGTGTACAAACTCGCTATCGGTTGATGCACCTATTAAACGGGTGTCGCGGTCGCGAAATTCGCTGTAGTTTTTGTTGAATTCAGCAATTTCGGTAGGGCAAACAAACGTAAAGTCTTTTGGCCACCAAAACATTACTGTCCAAACATTATCGTCATTAACCAAATAGTCAGAAGTTAGGGTTTCAAACTCTTTACCTTTTTCAAGGCTAACCACTGCTGTTTTTGAAAATTCCGGGAATTGTTGTCCTATGTTTATCATAAATTTTGAATGTTTTTTTGTTGTTGATGCGAAAATACCGCTTACAAGGCCACAATCAAAATACTATTAATTGATAGGATATAGATTTTATTTATAATGACGGGGGATTGTTGATGGTGTACACCAGCCCGATGTCATTTCGAACGAAGAGAGAAATCCTATCAGCCATGCAAGAGTTCATGACTGATAGCCTGGAATTAATAAAAAAAATGTCATTTCGAACAAGGTACGAGGAGAAATCTTATACGCCATGCAAGTCCGGCAGGCATGGCGTATAGGATTTCTCTCTTCGTTCGAAATGACAGTGGAGGCTAAGAACTATTTTTTAGCCATCTCGATCACCGCTTCATTCAGCCGTACATACTCATCATCTTTTTCGGCGCGGGCAAGGTTTACACCTTCGGTGGCTACGGCAATGGCGGCAGCTTTTTTACCCTGCTTCAGCAGCACACGGGCTTTCCATAATTTAAACCACGGCGCTTTTGGCTCAGCTTTTTCAGCTTCAGTTGCCCAGGCCAATGCTTTATCAAGGTCGTGGTTGTTTTCGTAATAATATTGTATGGCATCAAAGTAAGGCTTTTTATCACCCTGCATCAGTACATCAATATTTTTTACAATCTGTGCATCATCATTGGTGCCTAATTTAATGGCCACGGCGGTTAAGTCCCATATAAGGTAAAGGTCGGCTGTTTTGGTGGTTACATTGGCAAATGCAATGGTAAAGGTTTCTCTTTTTTCTTTAAGCGCAATGCCGGGTACTTTAAACCGCAGCACATCGTCAGCTTCCTTATAGCTGTAAGCGCCCCATTGTTTTGAAGTTTTGTTCAGGATAACGGTCCACTCCGTTTCGCCGGGAATGGTGAACAGGGCATAAGTGCCGGCGGCTACCTTTGTACCTTCAACGGTGGTTTCCTCGCTGAAGGTGATGGTAGTCGCCCAGTTAGCGCCTGTACGCCATACTTCGCCGTAAGGCTGTATGCCGCCAAATATTTTACGGCCCTTCACATTCGGGCGCGAATAGGTAAGGCTTACTTTGCCCAGGCCAAAATCCTGTATAATGGTTTGTGTTGAACTGGCACCGGGGATACGCGCGGCTTCCTGCGCGTAGGTATTAACAGTGCACACCAAAAGTGCAACTATCAGTAAATGAACAAATTTTTTCATGTGGTTTATTTTGTACGAAGTTATCAAATTGCTGGTATTTTAAAAATACAGCTAAAATTAATGTTGGCACATGAAAAGGAAATGAAGGAAGAGCATTGGCTATATTGAAGAGCATTGGCTATATTAATGATTGGCATATGGTCACGGGCTTTTTTTAAAGTAATCACGATAACCCATGTATATCCAAAAAATAATGGCAGAATGAAGGCTTTTGACCGCATCTTTCTCATACCTGTCATTACCCACCATTTGATTGATTAATACACTGATGCGCGGATCGTAACTTTTGCCGCCATTACCTATCCACGGCAGGTTGTAAATATTTGCGAAGCTACGGTGAGTGACACTAAAAACAAAGTCGGTGTGCGTAGTGACAGTTATGGTGTACATGCTTTCATCATCCATTTTAAATGGTTTAAATGCTTTTATCAGTGCATCTTTAATAACCAGCGGATTTTGTATCAGCGTTCTCAGTTTGCCCTTGTCGTCAGTTGTTAACGACCTGTTTGAAAACATATCCAAACTATCTATTTGCTGTGATAATCTCTCTCTGTTAATGGGGAACAGATCCATGTTGATGGTTGTGTCGCGTTTCAAAATGAGAGCAAGTAACTGAATCACATTTCCAGAGGAAATTTTTTTTAAAAATGTTCTTGTGGAATCATCTGCCCCGGAACTATGTAACCGAATTTGGTATAATTTCCAAATACCGGCATCAGGTACAATTTCTGATGCTTTGTAGAAACCAGATAATCCCCCTTGTGATTCAATAAACTCGATTTTTTTTACGTCTTTTAAACTGATTGCTGGCTGTGCGTAGCTGATACCTACGTTTAGGGATAAACATATAAGAAGTATAACTACCGCATTTAGACAGTTCTTGAACATATAAGGCTGACTGGTTATAAAAGGAATTAAATGTAACAACAAATATTGGTAGTTGCCATTCCCCTAAAAATAAAAAGCCCCCCAAGACTTGCTCCGGGGGACTTTCAACCTAAACCTTATCACAATTAAACCGGTAAGTTTACCAGTTCATATATACTAATACATAATCTGTGCCAAAACTTTTTTGAAGCTGATTTTATGCATCCTTATAGCTAAACGGAGTTAATATTGTTCGCTTTATACCCGCAAAGTGTCTAATTGCGACAAATATTCAGGTATTGACATAAAAAGGTGTTAATTTGGCGTGTAGAGGCCGGAACATCTTCGCACTCAAATAAGTGTTTGTGGTTTGATCAACCGGCTATAACCGGTTTAGTGTTCGCAACATTAAACAGTGTGTTTGTTTTTTTGTACAGGTTGTATATACAATTTATATTGCGCGGACTGCCTTTTTGCGACGCAGCCAGGCATCAAAAAGATATAAGCCCAAAACCACATCAAAGAACACGAAGCTTTGCATTAGCGGGCTGTTAATGCCCGGCAATTTTACTTGAGGCATTTCCCAGTTTGCCCCGCCACCAGCTGACCAGTTCACTGTACTCAGCGCGAAGATCAAAAGTACGGATATGGTTAAAATGAAAAACGCGGCTATGCCTGTTATTATCCGCTTGTCAACCATCGCTTTTAATGGTTTTGCAGCAGCTTCTGCACGTATGTGCTCCATTACATTATAGGTAAAGGCCATAGGCGGTTCATCAAGCTCCATTGCAGCAAACTCAGCGTTAAGGCTCAACAGCTCCTTGTATTTAAGGCGGAATGCATCGTCTGTTTCAATAAGCAGTGCAATGGCTTGCTGCTCAGCAGGTGTGCAGGTGCCGTCAATATAGTTCCAAAGTTTTTCTTCCATGCTGTTCATATCAGTTCCTTTGCTTCATGTTGTAAATTACGCTCCAGTTTTTCTTTCAAACGCTGGCGCGCCCTAAATAGTTTAACCTTAACGGTATTGGCGCTGATGCCCAGCGCCCGGGCAATTTCTTCCAATGATTGTTCGCCTTTATAAAACAAAGTTATAATAGTTGCGTCATCAGGCAATAGCTGCCCAATGGCCTGGTTCAAATAATACGACCTTGATCTATTCTCCACGTTATTTTCATCATAACCCGAAGGTTTATTTTCTACCTGTATATAGGTTGCCTCATCGTCAATAGAATCGGTGTCTAACCTTTTCTTACGTAAAAACGACATGGCCGTTGTATAAACAATACTATACAGCCAGGTAGTGAATTTTGATTGCCCCTGGAATGCCGTAAGCGAGCGGTAGGCTTTTATAAAGCAATCCTGTGCAATCTCTTCGGCATCCTCGCGGTTTTTGGCAAAGCGCATGGCCAGCGTAAATATAAAACGCTGATGCCGCTTCACCAGGTCGGTATACGCCGACTGGTTACCCGCCAGGGTTTGCTCAATTAACTCAATGTCTGTAAGCTTGGTTTGCATATAACAACTGCTATGACGCGGATGTTGCCTGTTAGGTTACACTATATATTTTGAATTTCGAATTTTCGATTTCGAATTTATTCTTTCCTGTCATTCTGAGCGTAGCGAAGAATCTATTCGCAAACACACACTCCAGTAGATCCTTGGCTATGCTCGTAATGACAAGTGGGCTTATATTAAAGGTACTACTTTATCTTGTTTTAAGGTTTTCAGCCTCACCCATTACCGTTTGTAGCATTAGCATTGTCTGTGCCACCCTCTCCATTTGGAGAGGGTTTGTATGGCATTGCAAATTACATTGCCTTTAATGGGTGAGGCTACCAAGGGGTGACGCACACCACCTGCGACGCGACACTTCTAAAATATTAAATTGCTTAACCCTTTGCAGATCGCGATACTGCTACTACAACTGCCACTGCAATTTTTTTCGAAAACACTGTAACCTCATTTAAAAACACCGCGTCATAGCTTACAAATACACCGCAATGGTGCTTTACAAAACAAAATTTATCAACTTTTTAAAAAATAAACATTATGCACGACGCAGCAGGAATTTTGATCCCGATTTTAGTACCGCTTGGCTTTTTCGCCCTTATCTTCGGTATATTTTACATACGTAACCGCGAACGTATGGCCATGATAGAACGCGGGATGGACCCGCGGACAGTGAAGCCGCAATCTGCACCCTACCAAAATTTAAAATGGGGTTTGTTGCTTATAGGCGCAGGCTTAGGCTTAACGCTGGCATCAATATTAACATATACTGTGTTTAAGGATATGGGCGACGAAAACCCCGCAATTTACTTTGGGCTAATATTCATCTTCGGTGGCTTAGGCTTGTTCTTATCCTACAGGATAGAAAAAAAGGAAGTACTGGATAAAGACAAAGACTAAACTATCCGGCAGGAAAATAAAGAAAGCCTTAATGTGTATAGTACGCATAAGGCTTTTTTTATGAAATAAGGTTAAGTTACAAAGGGGATGAACAGCCCCGGCTCGTACCTTTCTTTAAAAATATTTAAATGATGACGCTCATGCCCGGCAGTGGCGTACACCATAGCCCGTACGGAAATTTCGTAACCGCTGGCTATACCCGTGCGTACTTCCTGCTGCTGGTTTATAGATCGGAAAAGAAAAAGGTTGGCATCGCGCAGGGTTTTAAATTCTTCGGCTACCGACTGCATACTGCGGCTGTTGTAGGTGCTGTAAAACATATAAATATCCTGGTCAAACCCCGGCAACTCCTGTTGCTCACGCGAAAAGCAGAGCGCCCTGAAAGCGAAGATCCGTTCGGTATCTATCATGTGGCCAAGCATTTCTTTTATGCTCCATTTTCCTTCGGCGTAACGGTATTCCGCCTGTTCTTCGGTCATCTGGTGAAAAAGGTTGTAGCAGGTATCGCGCTGCTGCTCCAGCACGGTCAATACATCCTCATCGCCAATAAGGCGTATGTAATTAGCGGGCAGCGGCCCGTATTCGCCGGGTTGTGGTTTAGTTATCATTTGGTATTACTTTTAATGCTATCCTGAAAGTGGTTCCCTTGCCCAGCTCTGAATCCTTCACATAAATATGCCCGTTGTGGTAATTCTCTATCATCCGCTTAGTTAGCGAAAGCCCCAGCCCCCAGCCCCGCTTGCGCGTAGTATAGCCCGGCTGAAAAACGGTATCGAACTTA
>JBDSIC010000260.1:0-7247 GCA_039918195.1 Mucilaginibacter sp. | reverse complement strand
CCGTAACGATTCAGTTGTTGAACCTGCCAGCGCCGTGGTTTCGCCGACTATCTTTTTTTGTATGGTTTTAATGCGTTTACTCAAGGCCATACTCACAAATGCAATGATAGGTATCGCCGCGAAATACACCAGCGTAACCTTATAGCTCACACTTACAGAATACACGATAACGAAGGTCATCCCTACCAAACTTACAAACAGTATGCTGATGAACGAGGTGATAAATTTTTCGCAATCAACACGTACTTTTTGCAATATGCCCAGTGTTTCGCCGCTGCGCTGGTCCTCAAATACCTGGTAAGGCAGTTGTAGTGAATGTTTCAGCCCGTCGGCATACATTTCGGCACCCGTTTTTTGGACGATGATACTGGTAAAATAATCCTGGAAGTTTTTTGCTATACGCGATACCATAGCAGCACCTATTGACAGGCCCACCAGCATCAGTACGTTATGTGTAAACTGGCTCTCGGTAAGTGCTTTACGCTTTTCAATCACCTCGTCAACAATTCGACCGGTAACATAAGGCTCTAATAACGAGAAACCAATATTGAATGCAGCCAGTACCAGGGCCAGCCCCACTACCCACCGGTGCTTTGATAAATACGATAATAACAATTTCATAATCATCGCAAAAATAAAAAAGGGAACGGTGTAAATTACCCGTCCCCTTTTAATTTGACATTAGTTTGGCTATTAAACCGTCATGATATCTTTTTCCTTAGCTTCAGTCAACACGTCAACTTTGGCGATGTAAGCATCGGTTATTTTTTGCACCTCTGCCTCACCTGTCTTTATTTCATCTTCAGATACGCCTTCCGATTTCAGCTTTTTTATTTTCTCGTTGGCATCCTTACGGATGTTCCGGATGGCTATTTTACCGGTTTCGGCTTCGCCTTTGGCCCTTTTTACCAGGTCGCGGCGGCGCTCTTCGGTCAATGGCGGTACATTTATACGGATGATAACGCCGTCATTTTGCGGGTTAACACCCAGGTTAGCCTCCATAATAGCTTTTTCTATCGCGCTTAATAGCGATTTTTCCCAGGGCTGCACCACAATGGTACGTGCATCAGGAGTGTTTACGGTGCCAACTTGGTTTAAAGGTGTCGAGGTGCCGTAGTAATCAACATAAACATCATCCAGCATGGACGGGCTGGCCTTACCTGCACGTATTTTATTTAATTCGTTGTCTGCGTGGTCAATGGCTTTGTCCATTAATCCCTTTGCATCACTTACTTGCTTTTTAATGAGTTCGCTCATTTTAATAGGTTTTCGACAAAAATAATAAAAAGTATGAAAGCCCCTTCTAAATCTCCCCCAATAGGGAAGACTTTTTTGAGCCAATTTTTTGCCCGATATAATTATCAGCCATATAAAAGCCCTTTAAACTGGGGCTTTGAATATTGTAAGGGAATTATTTCACTATTGTGCCTACCGCTTCGCCCTGTGCTATCTTCATAAAATTACCTTCTTTATTCATATCAAATACGATGATGGGTAATTTATTTTCGCGGCATAGGGTGATGGCCGTCATGTCCATTACATTCAGGCCCTTGTCATATACTTCCTGGAAAGTTATCTCATTATAACGGGTTGCACTTGGGTCTTTTTCAGGATCTGCGGTATAAATACCGTCAACTCGAGTGCCTTTTAACACTACGTCGGCCTTTATCTCGATAGCGCGTAACGATGCCGCGGTATCCGTAGTAAAATACGGGTTACCTGTACCGGCACCAAATATCACTATGCGGTTATTTTCTAAATGCGTCATGGCGCGGCGGCGTATGTAAGGCTCGCATATCTGCTCCATTTTTATAGCCGACTGTAGACGTGTATCAATACCAATATCCTCTAATGCGCTTTGCATGGCCATACAGTTAATAACGGTAGCCAGCATGCCCATATAATCGGCCTGCGCACGTTCCATACCCGATTTTTCAGCGCTGAGCCCCCTGAAGATGTTGCCGCCGCCTATTACTATGGCTATTTCTATACCTGCATCAAATACGGTTTTAATGTCTTGCGCGTATTGCTGTACGCGGTTATTATCAATACCATATTGTTTGTCACCCATCAGCGATTCGCCGCTAAGTTTTAGTAATATCCTTTTGTATTTCATGCAGATGTTTTTTTGTTGTCAGTTAGTTTGGTTGTGTTTTATTAGCTCACCCTGCAAAATTGTGGCCACAGGTGTAAACTTATCATTAAAAATTAATACATCGGCATCAAAACCGGTTTCAATTTTTCCTTTTGTTGTAAGCGATGCCAGTTGCGCGGGGTATAACGAGGCCATATTGATAGCTTCGGCAAGAGCAATGCCCCCATAATTCACACAATTTGCCACCCCTTTCAGCATAGTTAGGGCTGATCCCGAGATGGTACCGTTCATGATGTAATGATCGCCGTTCAGTTTGTGCTGGTGGGTGCCTTCGGTAGTTTCGGTAACCGCGTCGGTTATTAAAAATAATTTATCGCCCAGTTCGCGTTTGCCAAGCGCCAGCATCGGGTAACTTACGTGTATGCCATCCGGTACAATGCTGGTGTACGGCTTTTGCTCAAATATGGCCGGAATAATGCCCGGTTCACGGTGGTGCATTTGCGGCATGGCATTATACAAATGCGTAGCTGCCTTTACTTTTCCTTTAAAAAATGCCGTAGCCTGCTCATAAGTTGCATCGCTATGCCCGGAAGATATGATAATGCCCTGGTTAAACAGGTAGTCAATTACCTCGTCGTCCTGTAGTTCGGGCGCAATGGTCATCATTTTAATCACCCCTTCGCCCCGCCCCACCCAGCTTGTCACTTCGGCAAGGGTAGCCTTTTTTATGTATTCTTCGGGATGGGCGCCTTTACGTTTGGCATTAATGTACGGCCCTTCCACATGCAAACCCAGGAATACGCCTTTTGATTGATTACGGAATTCCCTGCCCGCATCAATAGCGCGTTCAATCACATCAGTACTGTTGGTGGCCGGTGTAGCAAAAAAGCCGGTAGTGCCCTGCTTTATAAAATCATCCTCCATCTGCCGCAAAACATCAGTCGACGGATTGCCGCTGAACAATTTGCCGCCGCTGCCGTACACCTGCAGGTCTATTAGCCCGGGTGCAAGATAGTTACCGTTAAAGTCTTTTATATCAAAACCGCCGGGAATGGCGGTTTCGTCAATTACATCAATTATTTTTCTGCCGGAAATTAAAACTGCTTTCCCTTCGGTGATACTACCGTTACTGATGAGTTTTATATTCGTTAAGGCAGTGTTCATTTTCAAAGGCAATACCTCAGTAGCAGCCAATCCTTGCATGTGAGGTGCCGAAACAAGTTCGGCATGACGTATTGTTTTAAAATGTAAAGGTCAAAAAAAATCCCCGCCTTAAAAGGCGGGGATTTAAATAATTTAAGCTCCTAAAGCAACCCGTTTAAAGGCGGTTACTGTAAGGCCCTTTTCTACAGTTCCTAAAAACTGCGAAATATTTTTAGAAGGGTCCTTCACAAACTCCTGGTTTAACAAAGTAGAATCTTTGTAGAATTTGTTCAGTTTACCGGCAGCGATCTTTTCAACCATTTCTTCCGGTTTGCCTTCGGCACGTATCTGATCTTTAGCAATAGCCAACTCACGTTCTATAGTAGTTGAGTCAACGCCATCTTTATCAATGGCAACAGGGTTCATGGCAGCAATTTGCATAGCTACGTCTTTACCTGCTTCATCAGCACCGGCAGCATTAGCGCTTAACGCAACCAATACACCTAAACGGAAGTTACCATGTATGTAAGCGATAACTTTTTCGCCTTCAACAATTTCGTATTTTGATACGCCTATCTTCTCGCCTATTTTGCCTGTCCTGTCGGTAATAGCTTCAGCAATAGATATACGTGATAATTCTGTATCAATTTCCAGTTGTAATAACTCTTCAACAGATGCAGGAAGTTTTTCAACCGCCGCGTTAGCTATCGCGTTAGCAAAAGCAACAAACTCAGCGTTTTTAGCCACGAAGTCAGTTTCGCAATTCACTTCGATGATTACACCTTTTTTGCCATCGGCAGATGAGCGTGCTATAACAACACCTTCGTTTGATTCGCGGTCCTGGCGGCTTGCAGCCACTTTAGCACCTTTTTTCCTTAAAAAATCAATAGCAGCTTCAAAATCGCCATTGGTTTCAGTTAAAGCTTTTTTGCAATCCATCATACCTGCACCTGTTTGCTGGCGCAGTTTGTTTACATCGGATGCAGATATTTGTACTGTAGACATTTTAATGTTGTTTAAATGTTGTAAAGTTGAAAGGTTGGAAGGTTGAAACTTTAAAACATTTCAACTTTACAACCTTCCAACATTAAAAAATTATTCCTCTGTGCTTTCGGCAGCTGGAGCTTCCGGCTCGGCAGTGGCAGCAGTAGCCTCTGCATCAGCAGTTACTCTTTTCCTTTTACCACCTTCGGCAGGTGCTGATGGTGCAGCAGGCGCGGCAGCTTCAGGGCTGTCAGCCTTTGCCTTAGCAACAGCTGCTTCTTTTTCAGCTTCGTCTTCTTTCTCGCGTTTGCGCTCGTCTAAACCTTCTTCAATAGCTTTGATAATGATAGCTGTTATCAATGAAATTGATTTGGTAGCATCATCATTAGCCGGGATAGGAAAATCGATGTTAGATGGGTCAGAGTTGGTATCCACCATCGCGAACGTTGGTATATTCAACTTTAACGCTTCTGAAACAGCGATGTGCTCTTTCTTAACGTCAATTAAAAAAAGTGCAGCCGGTAAACGGTTAAGGTCGGCAATACCGCCCAATAACGATTCCAGTTTAATACGCTCACGCTGTATCATCAGCCTTTCTTTTTTAGAAAGGTTGCTATAAGTACCGTCTTTAGTCAGTTTATCGATGTTTGACATCTTTTTGATTGACTTGCGTACGGTAGCAAAGTTGGTTAACATACCACCTAACCAACGCTCGGTTACGAAAGGCATGTTCACTGATTTTGCTTGTTCAGCAACGATGTCTTTTGCTTGTTTCTTAGTAGCAACAAACAAAACTTTACGTCCTGATTTTACAATTTGTTTTATAGCTGATGCAGCTTCTTCAACCTTAGTTAAGGTTTTATTTAAATCGATAATGTGGATACCGTTGCGCTCCATGAAAATGTACTGTGACATTTTCGGGTCCCATTTGCGGGTAAGGTGACCAAAGTGTACACCTGCATCCAGTAAATCCTGATATGTTGTTCTAGCCATTGTTGAGTCCTCCTTAAAATATTAACGTTTACTGAATTGAAATTTCTTCCTTGCTTTTTTGCGGCCCGGTTTTTTACGCTCAACCATACGGTCATCACGTGTCATTAAACCTTTAGCGCGCAATGCCGGTTTCTTTTCAGCATCAAGTTCAACAATAGCTTTAGCAATGGCTAAACGAACGGCTTCTGCCTGTCCTTTAACACCGCCGCCGGCTACGTTCACTTTAACATCATACTGGCCGCCTACACCTGCAACCTCAGTAGATTGGGTTACAATGTATTGTAGTGGCAATGTAGGGAAGTACTCTTTGTAATCTTTACCGTTAACAATGATGGCACCGCTACCTTCGGTTAGGTAAATGCGGGCAACGGCTGTTTTTCTTCTGCCTGAAGTGTTAGTTGTTGGCATTTCTTTTCTCCTTTAAATTAAAAATTAAATGGCTGTTGGGTTTTGTGCTGCGTGAGGATGCTCGGCACCTGCATATACATGCAAATTGCCAAACAATGCTTTGCCCAAACGATTTTTAGGTAACATACCACGCACGGCTTTTTCAATTACGCGTGTTGGATGTTTTGCCATTAACTCCTTAGGAGAAATGAAACGCTGACCACCCGGATAGCCGGTGTACGAAACATATTGTTTATCGCTAAACTTGTTTCCGGTCAACTTTACCTTGTCTGCATTAATAACGATAACGTTATCTCCGCAGTCTACGTTCGGGGTGAAAGATGGCTTGTTTTTTCCTCTTATGATCATAGCGATCCTAGAAGACAAGCGCCCCAATATCTCGCCTTGTGCGTCAACAACAACCCATTCCTTGTTAACGGTTTTTTTGTTGGCTGAGACAGTTTTGTAACTTAACGTATTCACTTGCTTAAAATTAAATTAATTAAACGTTTATTATACCCCGCATTTTCGGGACTGCAAAGATACGCATATTTGTGTTATTGTCAAATGGTTTTTAAGATTAGTTAAGTTGTAGTTGATTAGTTGGAGTGGTTGATTGGGTGAATAGCTGGTGCATACTCGCTAATTGTCTGAATCAGAATTTTCAGAATTAAAGAATTAGCCGAATTTTTAGTTGCATAATATCCCTCTTACCTTTCCTTATCAGCTTATTCAATTACAGTGTTAATTCTGAAAATTCAGGTTCAGACGAAAGGGTGATGTGTCAAAGAGTTATTTGTAAAGCAACGTCAGTAGTTCGTATTTCCCGCCAGCCCCGCTTTACGCTTATACGCACAGGCATTAGGCGCGGGGCCGGTATTCGCTGCAATCGGGTTTAGGTAGTTATGTTGGGCACGATAACTAATGGCATATCCGGATTGCATTGATTTCATTTTAATATATCTCAATAAAATCTTAATTTTGAATATGGACATCCAAACCGAAAAAATAGAATTGGTTAAGTGCTTGCTTGAGACTGATGATTAAACTATTTTACAACAGGTAAAGCAAGTTCTTGAACCATATGAAAAAACTGAATGGGATAACCTGCCACAATTTGTTAAGGATGGCATTAAACACTCAAAAAAACAAGCCGCTGAAGGTTTGCTTACCCCGCACGAAGAGGCTATAAAAATGCACGCTAAATATTTATGAGCTTAAATATCAAGATTTTATTTATGCTTTTTCGCAGGGTTACGGCTTGTATGAAAAACAGATACTATTAGAATTTGATTTCTTTTTTCATCAATCTTAAAAACAATTAAATAAGGAAAATCGTCTGTTTTAACTTCATGGAATCTCCCCTTCAAAGGATACTGTAAAGGGTTATCCAATATGGATTTTATCTTCTTTGCAAGTTCCCTTTTAAAACGGTCTCCCAATTCGGGTTGCTTATCTTCATACCACTCCCAGGCACTAAGTATTTCCTGCTGGGCTTTAGATAACACAAAAAAAGTATAAGTCATTTAGCTGTACGCTTCTTTTTCAATTCGTCTATCGATTCTTCAACTTCGGCCCATGAATAAGCACGGTCATTGCCATCCTCATATCTTTTCACACGTTCATCAAATTCCTTAATAATATC
>JBDSIC010000259.1:0-7993 GCA_039918195.1 Mucilaginibacter sp. | reverse complement strand
TTTGGCGCGGTAGGGGCCAGCCAGCAGTTCGGCGGCTTTTAAAAATATAGCGGCGCGCTGCTCCCAGGCCAGGTTTTCCCAGTCGGCTTTGGCCGCAAGCGCGGCATTAATAGCGGCGGTAACGTGGCCGGCATCGCCTTCGTGGAAAGTGGCTAATAAATGCTGGTGGTCATGCGGCGGGCGTACTTCGCCGGTTTTGTTGGTGCGCACTTCATCGGCGCCAATATACATGGGGATATCCGCCACATAGGCGCGTGCTTCAGTTAATGCGGCTTGTAATGACGCGCGTTCGGCACTGCCCGGCCCGTAGTTTAATACAGGCTCGTTCTGCGGCTTAGGGACATTAAAAAATCCTTTAAGCATAATTTTATGAGGTCAAAATGTAATACTATTCAAAGATACGTGTATTTGTGCAGATGTGACAACAGGGCAGTGTGATTGTCTGAATCGGAATTTTCAGAATTTAAGAATTTTCAGAATTTAATTGATCAGCTAAAGTTCTCTGGTTTAGGTCTGTGATTTAAACCCCGGATGAAAGGAAGATTGTATCTTACGGGTGCAAAGTTGCAAACTTTTCTTTATCCGTAAGCTTCAGTTGCAAACTGAAGCAAGTGGGTATTTGTGCAGATGTAATAACAGGTGTGCATGATTTTTTAAATAAAAAAAGATAAATGTTAATAACTTCAATGCGTGTTGATATTCAATTTGTTATGTATTTCATATTTTTATATGATGAAACCTAAGCGAATACAGCCCAAATTTAGATTTAATAAATTTTCCGAGATTGGATCACCAGATGCCGAAACAGATTCTTTATTAGGAAAAGCTTTTATTGAAAAAGACGCATTCAATGCTCTTATAGATATGAGTAATCAAAGGTCCATTTTAATTGGAAGAACAGGTAGTGGAAAATCAGCTATATTAAAGCAAATCGAATCTACACAAGACAAAGTTTGTAGGATCGAACCTGAAGCAATGTCATTGCGTTTTTTATCAAATTCTACAATGCTTGATTATTTTCAAAAAATTGATGTGAATTTAAGCTTTTTCTATAAGATCCTTTGGAAGCATGTTTTTATAATTGAACTTTTGAGGTTACACCTGTCCTATGATAATCAAAAGAAAAATAATTGGTTCATAGCAATTAAAGAAAAACTGCTTCAAAAAAAGAACAACCCTAAAAGACTCAAAGCACTCGAATACTTCGATAAGTGGGGGAAAGAATTTTGGCTGGATACTGAGAAAAGAGTAAAGGAAATTGAAAATGTTGTCCATAAGAAATTTGAGAACGAAATGGGCGCTCAAATTTCAGTTCTAAATGCCAAGTTGATGAAAGGAGTAGATAATACAAATACAATAAAAAGTGAGATAAAAAATAAAGCCGAGCATGTAATAAGTGAAACTTTAGCAAATGATATACACGAAATTGTAAATATCTTAAATGAAGAAATTTTTATAGATGACCAACAAAAGCATTTTATAATAATCGACGATTTAGACAAGGAGTGGATACCATCAGCTATGAGGTATGATCTAATTGGTGCTATGATCGAGGTTATAAAAGAGTTTCAAATTTTTAGGGGAGTAAAGATCATTATATCTTTAAGAGATAATTTATATCAACTAGTATTTGCTGGTGCAAAACATAAAGGTGGCCAACGAGAGAAGTTTAAGCCTTTATATGTTGATTTGGAATGGACTAAATTAGAGTTACAAGAACTATTAAATAAGCGTTTATATCTTATTTCAGATAAAAACCTTGATGTCAAAACCGTTTTTGAAAAAAAGCATAGAGATAAAAGTGGATTTGATTACATGATTGAACGTACTTTTTATCGACCTCGTGACGTAATATCATATATAAATCACATTATAAAAGTTTCGGCTAATAAATCTTTTTTCTCTCATGAAATATTGAAAAAGGCTGAAGTGCCTTACTCTAAAGATAGATTGCAAGCAATTGAGGATGAATGGGGAGAAAATTATGGAGATGTAAAGAATCTGTTTAGATTTTTATATGGAAAATACAATGGATTTAATATCAGAAATATAAAAGAGGACGATTTTGTCACTATTTTATTAGAAGAGAAACCTAATCAAGTATATAGAGGAGAGTTAGCTGAGATAATTATAAAATGGCAAAAAAATCTAATAACTTTTGCTGCCTTTGTCAAAGAGGTCATCTATTTATTATATATGTTCGGTATTATAGGAATAAAAAGAAGTCCAACAGATCCAATACAATATTTTTATGATGATCACACTTCTGTAACAGCCAACGATATTACAAATGACTGTAAAGTATACGTCCACAAAGCGTTTAACGCCGCATTAAAGATAAACACAAAGGAAATGGAAATAAATACTTTTTAATACACTAATACGGTCGGGTTACTAGTATACCTAACGAAGCACCCTTTTCCTATCTTTACCCCTTAATATGAAATTCTCCCGCCGGCTTTTATTCCCGCTTTCGCCATTGTACGCACTTGGCGTTGGTATACGTAACTGGCTTTACGATGGCGGGATATTTAAAAGTACGCTGTTCAAAATACCCATAATATCAGTAGGTAACCTTGAAGTTGGCGGTGCCGGCAAAAGCCCGATGACGGAATACCTTATCCGCTTATTAAAAGATCAGTATAAAATAGCAACCCTAAGCCGCGGCTACGGGCGCAAAACAAAAGGTTTTCTGACTGCCTCTGCAACCACCACTGCTACGCAAACAGGCGACGAGCCGGCCCAGTTCAAACATAAATTCCCGGGTATAACCGTTGCCGTTTGCGAGGACAGGGTTGCCGGGATAACACAGCTGCTGCCCGGGCACGACCTGGTTATTTTAGACGATGCCTACCAGCATAGGGCGGTAAAGCCGGGTTTCAGCATTTTATTATTTGACTATACCCGCCTGTACCAGCCGCAGTTAATGCTGCCCGCCGGTAACCTGCGCGAACCATTGGTTGGTCGCTGGCGTGCCGATGTGATCATTGTAAGCAAATGCCCGGCTGACCTATCGTTAGATAAACAGGCAGAAGTGGCTGAGCGTGTAAAGCCGTTCCCGTTCCAGCAGTTGTTTTTTACTTCGATAGCTTATTTGCCTTTGCAGGATATGAAAGGCAATATCGCGGATGCGGTTATCGATAAGGATACAACGGTCTTTTTATTGACAGGCATAGCTAACAGCGCCCCCCTTATCGCGCATCTTCATAAACATACAGCGAATATAGTTCATCATAAATATCCCGATCATCACCGGTTTAGCTTAAAAAATATCACTAAACTTGCCGAAGAGTTTTCGGCCTGTACCGCACAAAAAAAGCTGCTCATCACAACAGAAAAGGATGCGCAGCGTTTAGGTGAACAGGAACTGGCGCCGCTGATAAAACAACTGCCTTTTTTAGTATGGCCCATCGGGGTAAAATTTCTTAACAAAGGGCAGCAACAATTTGACGAACTGGTAATAAATTATGTTAGAAAGCATACAGCGCACAGCCGCATACATTAAAAGCCGAATTGGCGAATTTGAGCCTGAAGCAGGTATTATTTTAGGCACCGGCCTGGGCGGTTTGGTAAACGAGATAGTGATAGAAAAGCAGCTGATGTACTCTAATATACCCGACTTTCCTATCTCTACGCTGGAGTTTCACTCAGGCAAACTGATATTTGGTACGCTTGGCGGGGTAAAGGTAGTAGCCATGCAGGGCCGCCTGCATTATTACGAGGGCTATAACATGCAGCAGATCACCTTCCCGGTGAGGGTATTGAAGGCATTGGGTATTAAAACGCTGTATGTTTCAAACGCCAGCGGCGCGCTTAACCCGTCCTTTAAAAAAGGCGACCTGATGATCATTGAGGACCATATTAACCTGCAGCCGCAAAACCCGCTGACGGGCCGCAATAATGACGAGCTTGGCCCGCGTTTCCCGGATATGAGCCAGCCGTACCGGATAGACCTGATCGCTAAAGGGATAGACATCGCGGCAGCAAACAATATTATATGCCATAAGGGAGTATACGTTGCCGTTACCGGCCCCAACCTGGAAACCCGTGCCGAATACCGTTACCTGCGCATCATTGGCGGCGATGCCGTGGGCATGAGCACCGTACCCGAAGTAATAGTAGCCCGCCACATGGACCTGCCCGTATTTGCCATATCTGTAATAACAGACGAAGGCTGGCCCGAAGAGCTAAAACCCGTATCGCTTGATGAGATACTGGCGGTAGCGCGTGAGGCTGAACCCAAAATGACCCTGATATTAAAAGAACTGATAGCCAAAAATTAAATGCAGGCAAGGCTTAAATATCTTTTTATACTGCTGATAAACTTATCGGCACAGGCAGCATTTGCACAGTTCCCTAACCGGGGGCAAAGCAACCAATACCCGGGTCAGCGGCAGCCAAACTACATGCGCGACACCAGCACCCGCAACTCGCAAAAAGCCCTTACCGACGAGCAAATGCTTGACACACTGCGCAAGCGCGAGGAAGAAAAGGAAGACTCTGTTGTATTTACCTCCAAATTTATAAGGGTAAGCAGCGAGCGTTTTATGAGCGACAGCACCCAGGTGTTCGCGCTTGATACAGGTTTGGTGAATTTTGAAAATTATAGCCCGCTCACCCAGCCGCGCAGTCCGCGGATAAGTTTGGGTGGATACACCGGGATAACGCAGCGGCCTTTGCTGTTTGAGCCGGCCAAAACCATAGGCTTTGATGTGGGCATGCACGCGCTGGACCCATATTTGATGACGCAGGACAAGATAAACTATTACAAAGCGCGCGTGCAGTTCTCCAATATATTTTATGTAGGCGGCGGCAATAAAGAGCAGCTGGTGCGTATTGTGCACACCCAAAACATTAAACCGGAGTGGAATGTAGGCTTTAACCTGAATTTTAATGGCTCAAAGGGTTATTACGGTACCGATAATATATCGCAGAACGTAAGTGATGTTAGCGCGGTATTTTTTACCTGGTACGAATCAAAAGGCAAGCGTTACAACCTGCTGGGCAACCTGGTATATAATAACCTGAAAGCGCCCGAAACCGGCAGTATTACAAATGATACCGTGTTTAGCGGCAATGCGGCTTTATACGGTAAAAACTTTGAAACGGTGCGCTTGCAAAACTCCTACCAGCAGCGGAAGGATGCCGGTATATATATTAAACAATCGTACTACATTGGCCGCATAGACAGTGTACGCGCAGGTACCGAAACCTCCAAGATTTTGCCTACGCAGCGTGTATCGCACACGCTTAACTATACCCGCAGCACCTACCGTTTTGTGCAAAATGACGCGGATACCTATAATGTGTTTCCCGACTACTATTTCAGTTCAAAGGTATCCAACGACTCGCTTACGGTAAACCAGATGCACAACGAATTTTCGTATAGCTTTTACCTGCGGGGTAAATCGGTAAGCTTTGTGAAGAACGAGATGAAGCTGGATGTTGGCCTGGCACACGATTTTTATAACTATAATCAACTGGTGGTAGATACCGGCATCAACGAGTTTGGCAACCAGTTTATCCGCAAAAATAAGGTGCAGAATACCAACTTCCAGAATATCACACTTAAGGCAAGGGCCAGCTACCGTTTTAGCGACCGGGTACTACTGGAAGGCGACGTAAGGCAAATAGCGCAGGGCCGCGATTTTGGTAACTTTTTATATGATGCCAAACTGATACTTGCAGGCGGTAACAAAGTAGGCAAGGTAATATTAGGCGCTTACCTGCAAAACAGTTCGGCGCCATTGGTTACTACCAACTGGATATCTAACCACTATATTTTTAAGAACGACTTTAACAATGTTAAAACCACCAACCTGTCGTTCAATTATATAAACGATGCTTTGGAGCTTGACCTGAAGGCCGAGTACTTTTTAATAAACGATTATATTTACTTCACGGCCCAGCCCGGCGGCAAGGATGCTCACCCCGAACAACTGGGCGCGCCCATTAACCTGCTAAAGATAAGCTTGGGTAAAAACCTGGCCTGGCGCAGGTGGCACTTTGATAACTACGCCGTTTACCAAAAAACCGACTACCAAAATACCCTGCGCACACCCGAGGTATACACCTACAGCAGCTTGTATTTCGTATCAACCTGGTTTAAGGTGCTGCATAACCATTTGGGAATATCGGTACGGTACAATACCCCTTACGTAGCGCCGTCATACGCTAACGGCCTGGGGCAATTTTATAATGGGCCTGATGTTACCTTTGCTTCATACCCGGTTGTAACAGCGTTTTTAAAGGGTACGCTGGGCAGTGTGAATTTAATGGTGCAGTATGATTATGCCAACCAGGGCTTGTTAAACAACGGCTTCTACACCGTTAACCGTTACCCCATGCAGGACAGGTTGTTGAAGTTTGGGGTGTCGTGGACGTTTTACCAGTAACCCCCCAGCCCCCTGAAGGGGGAGTTTTTACCATTCCTGTTTCAGCAGGGTCTCTCGCAGATGACCCTGCGTTATAGGAGAAGCAAGGTATCCTTCGGAAGACCCTGTTTGGACAAAGAATTCCTTTTAATATCGAACACCGAATATTGAATGTAAAACACCGAAGTGAAAAGCTTCATCATTCGATATTCGTCATTCAGTGTTCATTATTTCAGCAATAATTAAGCTCTGATCCTCAACCTTTAATCACCATCCTCCTCATCATCGTCAGCCGTTTTCTTGGCTAACAGCGCCGGTTGCGGTTTGCCAATCGTTTTATAAACGCCATCACCGTTTAGTATGGCTGCCAGTATGGGTTTGTCCTGCATGGTTTTTACGGCGCGTGCCAGTTCTTTGTCGTACTTAAAGTGGGTTTCGTAGCGGCCTTTTTCGTAGTAGTAGCGGGCAATTATTTCGTTTTCAAGCAGTTCTTTTATTTCCTGTTTATGCAGGCGCAAATCGTTCTTTTTGCTGTTGAGCAGCTTGGTCCGCAGCACATCGTACTCGGCCTGTACTTCGGTAAACAGCTTGTCTTTTGTAGCTTCTGTTTTCAGGCTGTTCAGCAATTTTTCTGATGCGGTGGTATAGCTGTAGTTTTTGCCCGACAGGTATTTTATAAATTCCTCGTACTCGGCATCGGTTAAACTGAAGGCGCGCGCATCGGCAATTTTGGGGTGCGTATCTTTGTATTTGGTGGCGTAATCAAATATCAGCAGCTTGCTTATCAGCGCGCGGGTAATATTGGCGAATTTATCACGGGTTACAAGCAGATCAGGAAATACGCCGCTGCCATCATAAACCGAGCGGCCGTTTTTGGTTTTATACTCGTGGATAAGTGAATCGGCTACCTTTACTACGCTGCCATCGTTTTTGCGGTTGGTGTAATCAAGTTCCTGCACGCAACGGCCCGATGCGGTGTAATATTTAGCAACGGTTATCTTCACCAAACTGTTATAAGGCAGGCTGAACGATTGCTGCACCAACCCTTTGCCAAAGCTGCGCTGGCCGATAATAACGGCACGGTCAAGGTCCTGCAGGGTGCCGGCAACAATTTCTGATGCCGAGGCCGAACGGCTGTTCACCAGCACTACCAGCGGGAGGTTGGGCTCCATAGGCGAGCCGGTTGTGTTATACACAAAGTTCTTTTCCCGTATTTTGCCGGTTTGCGATACTACCTTAACATCCTTTGCAACAAACAGGTTAACAATTTTAACGGCTTCCTGCAAAATGCCGCCGCCATTCGAGCGCAGGTCGAGTATGATGCCGTTGGGGTTGTTCTTTTTCACGGCGGTAAGGGCATTGGTAACTTCTTCGGCCGAGCGTTCTAAAAATTTATCTAACTTAATATAGCCCATGTTACCCTCAACCATGCCGTAATACGTTACGTTGGGTTGTTTTATCTCGTCGCGCATGATGCTTTTTTCGATAGGGGCGGCATCACTGCGTTTAATTAATAACTTGATGGCACCGCCCTTGGGGCCTTTAAGCAACTGGCTTACCTGGTCGCTGTTTTTGGCGGTAAGGTCAATGTCGTTTATCTTCATGATCTGGTCGCCTGC
>JBDSIC010000258.1:0-7752 GCA_039918195.1 Mucilaginibacter sp. | reverse complement strand
CTGTAAGGGTAGTTCCGGTAGTTTTGCCCTGGTTGCCGGGTGTGGTGCCTGTGCCATCGCCTTCGCCTGTGCCCGTATTGGTTTTGCCTTTATACAGGGCATTTTGGTTAACGGTTGGCTTGGCCTCTGTTTTATTAGGCTTTGTTGCCACCGTCGGACTTGGCGTTTTCGAATTAGCTGCGATTTCCGGCGCGTCTTCAGTATTTTGTGTAACTACGTTCTTATCGCTGTTATCAGCCTGTACAGGATCTTCTGTTGGCGGGGTAGGGGTAACTTTATCGGGTTTGCTTTGGTTTGCATTTTCGGCAACCGAAGGTTCTTCCATACTCATATAGTCGTCGCCCATGCCTTCATCAACGGTACCGTAATTTACTAATATACCACCTGTACCATCCTCCACTTTTGGCAACGTCCTGAAAACGATGAAATAGCTCAAAGCAATTACCACAGCAAGTATAAAACCTGTTGCTGCAAATGCCTTGGGATAGTTATTTTCTTCGCGGTAATCCATTCCTTTTTAGTTGCAGTTGCAGCAGCGGTAGCAGTTAGCTTTTTTGCCACTGCTACTACTACTGCAACTTCTCTACTTATCCTTAGGTTCCGTTGCTAAAACCAATTTAATATTTAGTTTTTGCGCTATGTCCATTATCTGTACCACGTCCTGTATAGCTACCGTACGGTCAACATATAAAACAATGGTCAATTCTGTTGCCAAACTTTTGTAGCCGGTCAGGGTGCTTTCAAGCGCATCAATAGCCACCTCTTTCTTGTCTACATAATAACGCAGTTCTTTGGTTACCGATACGGTGATCGTTTTTTTTGATACCGACTGCCCCGACGATGATTTAGGCAGCATCAGCTTAATTACGTTAGGGTTGGTAACTGTTGACGCTATCAGGAAAAACAAAAGCAGGAAGAACATAATATCGTTCAGCGCCGAGGTATGTACTTCGGCGGTAGCATTCCTTTGCCTTTTTCTTAAATTCATTTGCTTGGCTCCTCTAACAGGTCAATAAATTCTATCGCGTCGGTTTCAAGCTTCAGTATCACTTTATCAACCATCATGTTTAGCACATTGTAGCATATGTAAGCCACAATACCTACGAATAAACCCGCTGCTGAGGTCACCATCTTTACGTACAGACCGCCCGAAATAACACCCATACTGATGTTATCGGTTTTAGATATGTTGTAAAATATCTGTATAACCCCGGCAATGGTACCCAAAAACCCAAACATAGGCGCTATACCGGCAACAATGCCTATAATGCCAATATTTTTTTCCAGTTTAGATACTTCCAGTTTGCCCACGTTCTCAATAGCGCCTTCAATATCTTTTATAGGGCGGCCAATACGCAGCATCCCTTTCTGCAGCATACGGCCCAGCGGTGAGTTACTGTTGCGGCATATAGCTATGGCTGACTGCAAATTGCCCGACATAATACTTGCCCGCACCTGTGTCATCAGGTTCGATTCATCTTTAGATGCTTTGCGGATAGTAAAAAAGCGCTCGAAAAATATAACCAGGCCTAATACGGCCAGTATACCAATGGGTACCATTACCCAGCCGCCTTTTACCAGCAGATCGCCAAAGCGAAGTTCTTCTACCGGCGCGGTTGTAGACAATTGCTGTGCTGCCTGGTTTGCCGTATCAATAATTTGTTGTGTGGTATCCGCTATCTGGAGTAATAGTGTCATCTTTATTATTTAAGTTCTTTTATATAAATATCTTTTCTTGCTTTTCGCATCCGTTTAAGTTCATGCAGGGCTTTATTAGCCTCTGCGCGGGTTTGGAAGCTACCAATAACTACCAGCTGTTTTTTGCTTTTGCCCTGTTCTATGCTATGCGCCTCCACCCCACGGGCTTTAAACTCGTCCACAGCATCTTCAGCCTTTTCTTTGCTGGGGAAGGTGCCGCCTATAATAGCAAAAGTGGGGTGCCATGGTAACTGGTCGGTATTTTCGGCTATGGCAGCCTGCGTTTGGGCATCAACTATAGTTTGCTCAACCGGTACATCTAATGCTATATTTTGCGAACCATCAGTTATTACAACATTTTGCTGATTAATGGTTTTGGATGTATCCGGCGTAGTTTTTGGTGCTGTAGTATCTGTTACCGCTGCCGGTTTTTGCGCAGCTTTAACAGGTTGCTGTTTCTTTTGCGGGGCAGCAGTGGTTACCAATGGCTTTCGTTTTTGTGAACCGCCAAATAAGGATGGATCATAAAAATACAGCCCCACGGTAGCTAATATCAAAACACCGGCTGCTATCATGGCGATAAGCTTAATGTTTAAGCCGCGTTTTTCTTCGTAGTATCCTTCATCTTCTTCAACAGCATCCGGCTGAAAGGAATTACTGAAAGTATCTTCCTGTTCTGTTTCTTCTAACTCCGGTAGTTCTGTAGCGTCAGGCGCAATGGTTAACGATAGCTCGGGTATAGGGTCGGATGCTACAGGCTGGTTGCCTATTTTATGCACTGCCAGTTCGGGTAAACCGAAAAAAAGCGGGTCGTTCTTAGTGGTAACCTTTGGCTTAAATACCAGTTTTGACCTTTCGGAGCGCAGCCAGCCTATTTCGCCTACTTCCGTATCCTTAACAGCTGCATCCTGTAGCAGCGAAGTGATAAACTGCCCGGTAAAAAATTTTGATGAGGATAATGATATGTCTTTTTTTTCTGCAACGTAGGTAGCAAAGGTATCATCATCGTCAACTTTTTTCGCCTCAAATTGCACCTCGTTATGCGGCGGGTAAAATTTCGCCTCCTCATCGTTATAATGCCCGTTAACGCGTACTCTTACAAAATAGCCTAAACCGGGTATATTAACCTCACCCCGCTGTTCCAGTATTTCGTTTAAATAATTGGATAGATCCATCCGTAAAAATACGTTTAATTATAAAACTGTAAAAAACTTAAAAGGCGTAACCTACGCCCCCAAATATATTAAATCCGTAGTTGTTATAGTATAGGTAGCTGGCGTTTGTGCTGCTTAAAATGTTATTTACCTGTACAAATATTGATAATTGCCTGGTTGCCTTGTATTCAACGCCGCCATTCAGGTCAACTATTGATTTTACCGAAACAAATTCATGCTGATCTGAACCGGCTACAAGGAAACGGTCCTTAGTATCGCCCCTTAGTAATAACGAGCCGTTGATGTTCACCTTATTGCTAATGCGGATAATGGTACCGGCTGTCAGTTTAAATTTAGGCAGGTTCAATGCTTCCTGCTCGTCAGGTAACTGGTAATCCCTGAATTCTACACGGCCAAAAATGTTCAGGTCGTCAGTAGCTTTAAAGTCAAGTTCGCCGTTAAAGCCGCTTACGCGTGAGTTGCCTTCGTTATAAATTACCGCGAACTTGTTATTTACCGCGGTTTTGGAGGCAAAGTCATTAACAAACATCGCCAGGTCTTTTACCGTGTTCCGGAAGAACGTTGCCTTAAAGCCAAGTCCGGGTGCCAGCGTACCCTTTGCCCCAACGCTAATACCCAGCTTATCAACCGAGTTTTTTATGCTGATATTTTCGCCTATAAACGGGTTGGTTTCGGCAAAGTCGCGGATAGATGCCTTGTTCACATCACCTTTAGCTTCGGCAAATATGCGTATATATTTAGGTACTACCTGGAACTCCAGCTTTGCAGCAGGGAATACAAAGAAACGGTCGCCGAAGCCAAATTCCTTTACCACGTTAACCCCTGCTTCTATTTTATATTTATCCCCCTGGAATTTTATATAAGGGTTTAACCTGATGAGGCTGTTGTTATACGAGTAGAGGCTGTCCTTTTGTGTACTAAAGTCGAGCGATGCGGCCAGGCCTGCATAAAACTGTTTAACGGTTTGGTTTAAAAAACCGGTGAGCACGATATTGTTCTCTTTTGCCTGGTAAGCGTTGCTGAATACATACCCTTTAAATTTTAAAGCATAAGTAAGGTCATTTTCAACATCCTTGTAATTTTTAGCTATCTCGCCCTCGGCGCTTATGGTATTAAAAGTTTGTTTCTGCGGATCAAATACCGGCGGGGTTTCTACATCCGTATTAAAGCCGTAAAAGTTTGTTCCGCGGCGTTTATAATCGATACGGCCACTCAGGGTATTTTCGGCCATAATACTTTTGCCAAATACACCTATTTCGTTCCTGCTTTCGTTTTGCTTGTTAAACGCGCTGCCGCTTTGGGCAAAGTGTTTTACATAACCGCCAACCTGCAGCGCCTCGTCCTTGCCATTGCCAAAGTAACCTTCTAAAAAAGTAGTTTTCATACTCCCTACACCTGCACGGGCATAGTTGTTAGTAGGTACCGAGTCGCGTTCGGGCGGCCTTTTCATGGCTTCCAGCTGCTGTATCTCGTTATCCTTTTCAAGCCTTTTATCTAATGATGTGTAGGCAAGCGGGGCTTTATAAGGTGTTTTATCTTCCAGATCGGGATTGCGGCGGATCTTTACCGCATCGGCCAATACAGGTTTGTATGCTGTAGTTACCACAATTTCTTCTGAAAGGCTACCGCCTTCAGCCGGCTTGTCTGTGACTTTGCCGCCTTTTTTGGTGGTGTCCTGGGCTGCTTTTGCCGCCGCGTCACCTAATTTTTTAGCTGTCGACTGCGTAACAGGGACGGCTTTTTTCGTCGTGGTTTTTTTCTTGCTTTGGCCGTTAACAGGAACAAAGTAAAATGCCATCAGCGTGGTAAGCAGTATATAGGTGTATCTTAATTTCATTGCTTGCTTTTTATTGTTCTTTGTTATCCTGTGATTCTTCCTTTGGTGCCTGCGGAGTAGCTTCATCCTTCTTCGGTTCCGCAGGTGTTGCCTCGGCAGGGGCTGCTTCCTCCGGTTTGGTTTCTTCTTTTAACGCGGGTTGCTCGGTACCGGTGGTTACTGCCGCTTTGCCACCGTTCAATTTAGCCAGTTTTGCTTTTACTTCAGGCAGTATATCATCGTCGGCTTTATAGTTATCAATAATACTTTGCAGCGTAGCCTTTGCCTGGAAATCATCCTTTAATGCTACATAATTATCTGCAAGCAGTATAAATGTTTTAGCTATCCAATAATCATAGTTAGGCAGGTCCTTAGCCAGGTCAAAGCAGGTTTTTTGCGAAGCCTTGTACTTGCCTTTCAGGTACTCTATCTTTGCTATGTTATATTTCGCTTCGGCCGCCGCTACGGTTTTGGTATTGGAAACCGTATAATCAAATTCATTGATGGCCGCTGTAGTATCACCAAGTTCCAGGTGCGCCTTGCCGGCAAACAGGCCAGTTTTAAACTTGTCTTCCTGTGCCGATTTTTCATTCTGGCGTACCAGGGCTACATATTTCAGCACATCATCGGGCATTTCCATTTGGTCGTAGCTAAACAGCAGGCTGTTAATGGCAAATGTATAGTCAGCTTTATATTCCGAATTGGTCTCAAGCCTTTTCAGGAAAACCACCGCGTCGTTATATTTCTTTTGCGACATGTATATCTTGCTCATCGCGATAAGTGATTTCTCGGTATAAGCGCTTGTCCAGTCGTTCAAAATAAAATTATAATCAATCACAGCCTCTTGCTGACGGTTAAGGTTCACCAGTGCCTGTGCACGGATAAACCGGGCCTGCTTATCATATATCTGCTTGCCGGGGAATTTATCAAGGTAAGCGTTAACCGCGTTTACAGTACCCTGCCAGTCGCTGCGCAGATACAGGTTGTTAGCGGCGGTCATCATAATACCTTCCTGCTGCGAGGTGGTGTAATTGCCTATTGCTGTTGTGCCGGCATAATTGATAAAGGTTTGCGCGTCGCCCTTATCAGTATATATTTTTTCAATTTGCTTAAGGGCCTGTTTGGCTTCATCTGTTGATGAGTAATCCTGCACCACCCGTTTAAACGACTCGACAGCCAGATCATCCTGGTTAGCGTTATAATCGATAAGGCCGATGGTTACCAGCGCGCGCGGCACATAACTGCTGCGCGGGTATTTCTGTATCATGGCCTGTAGGTCAGTCTTCGCTCTTTCACCATCAGTTTTTAGGAAATAGGTATAAGCTATCTCAAATGACGCATCATCCGCATAATCTGAATTGGGGAACTTGCTCAGCACATCGTTCATGGTGCCTATCTTCGTATCAAGCGAACCCTGCAATCCTTGTATCATACCCCGCTGAAACAGCGCATAATCTTCGCCGGCGCTGCGTTGCGCTATAATGCGGTTGTAGTATTCCATGGCCTTGCCATAACTTTTCATTACAAAATAGCTATCGCCCAAGCGTGTTACCGCATCGTTTATGGTATTCTGGTCCTTTTCGGGGCCTTGTAAAAAGCGTTCGAAGTATCGGGCTGCCGTGCTGTGCTTCTCGCCGCCAAAGGCCGCGTAAGCCAATGCGTAGTTGGCGTAATTGCTCACGCTGGTTTCCTTTGCCTCCGGGTGGGCCAAAAACTTCTCAAATGTATCTACGGATTCATCGTACTTACGCACTTCGTACATAGCCTCGGCCATCCAATAAAGTGTTAAGGCTTCCGTTTTCGGGTCTACCGGGTTTATCAGCGACCGCAGGAATATGCCGATGGCATTTTCAAAAGCCCGTTCGTTATAAAATTCCAGTCCGCGGAAGTAGGTTACCTTTTGATAAGCCGTTTGCGCGCTTAACGATTTGTTGGGTATAGGCTCCAGTATCTCTACCGCTTCTTTATAGTTGCGCGAGTTAAGCAGCGCCTCGCCCAGTAATATTTTCACTTCGTCGGTACGTGTTGCCCTGGGGTAATTTTTAAGGTAAGTGCGGGTAGCCTCAAGCGCCTGGGTGTTAAAATCCAGTTCGTACGATAGCTTGGCATAGTTAAACAAGGCATCTTCCTGTATCTGCTTGTCAAAGCTAAGTTTAGATGCGGCGAGGTAGGCATTACGGGCACTTTGCTTATTGTTCAGCTTTAAAAACACATCGCCTAACGTATAATTGCCGCTTTGGCTGTAGGTGTCGTTGGCCCCAACCAGTTTTTTAAGTTCTGTTGATGATCTTTCATAATCGCCTGTTTTGTACAGGGCATAACCAATTTGGTAGCTATCCTGCGTGTTTTGCGTTTTGCCTTTGTCCTGTGCCTGGAAACGGCCGTAATAGCTAACCGCCTGCGGGTAATTGGCTTTGGCAAAGTACGATGCGCCAATAATGCGCAGCATTTCAGTTTCGTGCTGCTGTTTGGTAGTATTGATAATGGGTATGGCGTAGCTTAACACATCATCATACCTTTTATCTAAAAAGTAAACAGCTGTGATATAGTAGGGGTAGCTGGCTTCGTATTTTTTTGAGTTTTTGAGCTTCTCGAAATTTGACAGCGCCAGGTGATAGTCCTTATTAAGATAAGAGATGTAGGCAAAGTAATACGTTGCATCCTCTGTGTATGGCGAACGTTTATTTTTAACGTCGGCAAATTGTTTTTGGGCATTGGCATAATCGCCGGTTGCGAAGTAGGCGTAACCTTTCCTGAATTTATATTCGGTATTATCGCGGCCGCTTAATTCGCCAGCTTCCACTTTATTAAACCATTCCAGCGCTTCGGCATATTTGCCCTGTTTAAAGTACGATTTACCCACCTGGAAATAAGCCAGTTTTGTTAAAGGGTTTTCGGGATGTGCTTTTATAAATTTCTGGAAAAGGCTTTCAGCATCGTCGCTGCCCGACTCCAGCGCGCAAACGGCCTCGTAATAATACGAGTTCTCTTTTACGAGGGATAGCTCAGATTCGAACTTTGGTTGGGCAGATGTTTTTAGCCGCGCATCCTCAACCAGCCTGA
>JBDSIC010000257.1:0-8058 GCA_039918195.1 Mucilaginibacter sp. | reverse complement strand
CAGTGTCGACAGTGACCTGTTAGGGTCGGCTTATGCCACCTGCGGCCACGACAAAGGTTTATGCTGTGTACTGGGCACCGGGTCAAATATTTCTTTTTTTGATGGTTCTGATGTCCATTCGGGGCGTTACGGGTTAGGCTATGTTTTGGGCGACGAAGGTTCGGGCACCTGGTTTGGCAAGGCGCTTATTACCGATTATTTATACGGAAATATGCCCGCTGACATTGGCGTTAAGTTTGACGAAGCCTATAAGCTGAACAAAGAGGTGGTTATCAGGAATGTGTACCAGCAGCCTAAGGCAAATTCGTACCTGGCCTCGTTCTCTAAGTTTTTATTCCGGGTGCGCGATACGGCCTACGCACAGCAATTACTAAAAAAAGGTTTAATAGAGTTTATTGAAACGAATATTAAATCGTACCCGCAGCACCATAAATACAAGTGCAATTTTATTGGATCGATAGCTTATGTTTTTGCCGACGAACTGACCGCCCTGTGCGCCGAGAACGGGATAACCACCGGCAAGATCATCCGGCAGCCTATTAATGATCTGCTTAACTTTATCTTAAACCGGGACCAGTCGGTTTCCGCTTCTTCAGCCTCATCGTAAATACCAGCCAAAATATAATTGCGATAGCCAGCACACTGGCGGCGCGCGGCAAGTAATCGCCGTAATGGGTGTAAAAGGTGATGTCGGAGTTAAGGTTGATATCGTGTTTTATAGCCGTTTTAACCCACCAGCCTGTACTTTTTACAATGTCGCCACGCTGGTTGATGAACGCAGATATACCCGTATTGGCCGACCGGCAAACCCAACGGCGGGTTTCGATAGCCCGCAGCTTAGCATAGTCCAGATGCTGGTCTTTACCCGATGTGTTTTCCCACCAGCCATCGTTGGTGATAATGGCGATGAACTGTGCGCCTTTTAAAATAGATTGCCCGACATACTCACCCCAGATAGATTCGTAGCAAATAACCGGATCGGCACCTATGCCGCTTTGGGAATAAAAAACACCAGGTTCGGACTGCCCGGCATAGCCGCCGCTGCTGCCGCCTAAATGCTCAAAAGCGGGTTTCATAAATCCCAGTATGGATATAAACGGTATCTCCTCGGCGCCCGGCACCAATTTAGATTTATGGTAGAATTGGATGTTTGAGGAATTTTCGATATTCAGCGCGGTATTATAATTATCGTAAAACAACTTGCCGGTGGTATCGGCCGGGTTTGCTGTGGGCGTAGCACGGCTATGGTAAAGCCTGTAAGTTTCAGCGCCGGTTAATAAGTTACCGTTGCGGTATTTTTTAATGAATTGCCTGGCAAACATGAACAGGGAATCCTTGCGTATCTTATCCTCGTTCATATAACCGGCGATAGCGGTTTCAGGCCATATAAAAAACTCGGTATTAGGCTGGGCTATAGAGTCGGAAATGCGTGATAATATCCTCAGTTGGGTTAAGTGCGGTATACTACCCGATTTTTCATAAGGATCGATATTTGGCTGCGCGATAACAATGTTAGATGGATTTTCCTGCTCTGTATAGGTATAGTAGATGCCCAATGACAATCCCAATGGTAAAACAAACACCAATACGGAAGCTACAGCCAAATTTTTCTTTTGCTTACTACCGATGTTTTCCCGTAAGCTGGTATAAAGCAGGAAAAGGAGGATATTCACTGTAAGCACCCATATGGTGCCTCCGTAAACACCGGTATATTCATACCATTGTATCCATTGGTGCGTGGTGGCAAATCCGTTGCCCAAAGTCATCCACGGGAAATTAAGGTCCCAGGTTTGGTGCAGGTATTCGTACGCCATCCATAGGATGACAAAACCGGTAAGGCTTTTGCCCCGCCCTGTTCTAAGCCGCATCCGGTAATACAGCCAGCAAGCCAGCGACATTAGCAGCGGCCCCAGCGAGTACGGTATCAGGCTGATAAAAAACGCGACAACTACACCGGCATCCTTAAGCGAGTTATACACCCAATATATAGAAAGGGTATTCCACACAAAAAAACCAAAAAAGACTGCCCAGAATAATTTAGGGCCTTTGCGTGTAATTGTGGCCGAAGTAATAACGTTTTCCATCATCACCAGCATCGGCACAAAAGCTACAAACAGTAAAATGGTGGTGTACGGCGTTGGTGGCCATGCTATCCAAAGCAATAATCCTGAAAGTATGGAAAGCAGTATATTTTTTCTCATTCGTTATTTTAACCTTACATCAGCCCCTCTAAATCTCCCCCGGTAGGGGAGACTTTCTTCACCTCAAAGCCCTCCCTTCCGGGGAGGGTTGGGTGGGGCTACTTTCCCTTCACACACATCACAAACTCGCCCTTCACCGGGTGCGTTTCAAAGTATACCTTCACCTCGGCAACGGTGCCCCTAACGGTTTCCTCGAACATTTTTGTCAGCTCGCGCGATACGGATATTTGCCTGTCTGCACCAAAATAGGTGGCCATCTCGTCAAGCGTTTTTAATAAACGGTGCGGCGATTCGTAAAGTATGATGGTGCGGTCTTCACCAGCCAGTAATTTATAGCGTGTTTGGCGGCCTTTTTTTAGCGGCAAAAAGCCTTCAAAGCAAAACCTGTCTGTAGGGAAGCCGGAGTTGACCAGCGCGGGCACAAAAGCCGTTGCACCGGGCAGGCATTCAACGTCTATCTCATTTTTTATGGCCTCGCGCACCAGGTAAAAACCGGGGTCGGATATAGCCGGCGTGCCCGCGTCAGATATCAGGGCGACGTTCTTGCCCTCCTTCAAAAAACGCACGATCTCGCCCGACGATTGATGCTCGTTATGCTGGTGGTGCGAAAAAACTTTCTGGTGTATATCAAAATGTTTTAGCAGCGGTGCCGAAGTGCGGGTATCTTCGGCAAGTATCAGGTCGGCCTCCTTCAGCACACGTATAGCCCTGAGGGTAATATCCTCCAGGTTGCCAATGGGTGTGGGTACTAAATAAAGTTTACCGGCCATATTGCTTTTGCCTGCGGTGTGAGTTACCCTGCCATGTTATGGTACACCGCCTGTACGTCATCATCGTCCTCTAAGCGGTCAATTATCTTGAATGCCTCGGCAGCCTGTTCTTCGGTCACTTCAATGGTGGATAAAGGCACCCGTTCCAGCTTGGCCGAGCGTACCTCGATACCCATTTCTTCCAGAGCCTTTTGCATCTTGCCAAAATCTTCAAAAGCGGTGTGTATAACGCCAATATCGTTGCCGTTCTCATCAGCCTCCACAAACAGGTCTTCAAGACCTGCGTCAATCAATTCAAATTCCAGTTCTTCCAGGTCACGTTCGCCCGGGTCAAACGTAAAAACAGATTTGCGGCTCAATATAAAATCAAGCGAACCGGTTTTGCCGAGCGTGCCACCATATTTGGTAAAATAGCTGCGTACGTTGGCTACGGTACGGTTAATGTTATCTGTGGCGGTTTCAACCAGTATGGCAATGCCATGCGGGGCGTAACCTTCATATACTATCTCTTCGTAATCTTTTTCGTCGCGGCTGGTAGCGCGTTTTATCGCGGCTTCCACCCTGTCCTTAGGCATGTTTACCGCCTTAGCGTTTTGCACCGCAGTACGCAGGCGCGAGTTATTGTCAACATCGCCGCCGCCGGCTTTAACGGCCATTACTATCTCTTTACCAAGGCGGGTAAACTGTACCGCCATTTTGGCCCAACGCTTAAATTTTCTTTCTTTACGGAATTCAAATGCTCTTCCCATAGTAGTATAAAACCCGTTTTGTTAGGTTTTTGAGGTGCAAATATAGTGTTTATGTTGTTTTATTAAGGTACCGTATTGCCTATTGCGGCAGAATTGGTTCCTGGCGATTATCCCAAAAGAATAACAAGTGGATTGATGAAGAAGTTACCCTGTAAAACAAGGAACATTGCGATGTGATGAGCCCAACACGAACGTTCTCATCAAAAGCTGAGGCTTTAAACATATAAGGCTGTTCAGCCATTAGGGCTATCGTCTTTTCGGCTTTGGCTATAAATTTATCGGCTGTGCTTAAACCAAATTTATTTAGGATGAAATGATAAACTGAAGCAAGCGTTTCTTTAAACCGTTCGGTATAGAAAATCTCTAAAGCCATTAAATACCAAGCATACTTTTAATTCCCGTGTAAGGAGTTAGTCTGTCTTCATCAGCTTGCTTTAAAGATTCTTTTACACCATCTATCACATAATCCGGCAATACCTTATCGCGTTGCTCAAAATTCACCTTCATGTTTTTGAGCATAGCTTTTAAAGTTTTTAACTCTTCTTCATTCTGCGGATATATTATGAGTGCATCCATAAACAAATATAATTATTTCTTAAATGAGATGTTTATTTATTTCTTCAAATTCCCCAGCATATCCTCCACCAACCCACTCAAATCAAACTCCGGGTGCCAGCCCCAATCTTTCTGCGCATAAGTATCGTCAATTGATTTTGGCCAGCTATCGGCAATGGCCTGCCGCGGGTCTTGTTCGGCATAGCTTAGTTCAAATCCGGGGATATGTTTTTTTATCTCATCAGCCAGTTGGGCAGGTGTAAAACTTATTCCTGCCAAATTATAGGCCGAACGAATACTCAATTGCTCCGCTGGCGCATCCATCAAAGCTAAAGTGGCGCGTATCGCATCGTCCATGTGCATCATGGGCAATTCGGTATCTGCAGAAAGAAAGCTTTCATACCTGCCATTTTCCAATGCTTCGTGAAATATATGTACCGCGTAATCAGTAGTGCCGCCGCCCGGCGCTGAACGCCAGCCAATAAGCCCGGGGTAACGCAGGCTGCGCACATCAAGGCCGTATTTCTCAAAGTAATACTCGCACCAGCGCTCACCGGCCAGTTTGCTGAAACCGTAAACGCTGTTAGGGTCCATCACGCAAAACTGCGGTGTAGCTACCCGCGGTGAGTGTGGCCCGAAAACCGCGATGGAACTTGGCCAGAAAACTTTTTTTGTTTTAAACTCGATAGCCAGGTCCAGCGTGTGGATGAGGCCGTTCATGTTCAGGTCCCAGGCCAGTTTGGGTTTTTGTTCGCCAACGGCGGATAAAATGGCTGCCAGCAGGTAAACCTGGGTAGGTTTATGGATACTGAAAACCCGGCGTACACTGGCTTCATCGGTTACGTTCACCAGTTCGAACGTCGCGGTATGCTTAATGTTTGCAGGCTCTTTTATATCGCCTGCTATTACATTTTCGCAACCGTAAATGCCGCATAATGCACGCACCAGCTCAGTACCAATTTGTCCGTTGGCACCAATCACTAATATCTTTTCGGTCATTGTAGTTAATATCTTACAAAGGTAAAATTTTGGCCCTAATTAGGCTGTTAAAACATTCTATGTAACAGTAATAACACTAAAACCCGCTGTAAGTGTAAAAATTTTCGGATATTTGAGGTTGTTAACTGACCGGCTAACAAATAATTAATAATAAAGAGAAATGCTTGCGCCTGTCGCAGCATTTGGAAAAAGAGAAACAAATTTAAAAAAAATGAAAGTCGCAGTAGTAGGTGCCACAGGTTTGGTAGGCACTAAAATGTTGCAGGTTCTGGCAGAACGCAACTTCCCCGTAACAGAATTGATCCCCGTAGCTTCCGCTAAAAGTGTTGGTAAAGAAATCACTTTTAAGGGTAAGCAGTATAAGGTGGTTTCTGTAGAGGACGCGATTAAACAGAAGCCTGATGTAGCCCTGTTCTCGGCAGGTGGCAGCACATCGTTAGAGCAGGCCCCGCTTTTTGCCGCGGCCGGTATCACTGTTATTGATAACTCATCGGCCTGGCGCATGGATCCTACCAAAAAACTGGTAGTACCCGAAGTAAACGCCGGCGTATTAACTGTCGAAGATAAAATTATAGCTAACCCAAATTGCTCAACCATACAAATGGTTGTGGCCTTAAAACCGCTGCACGATAAATATAAAATTAAACGTGTGGTAGTGTCAACCTATCAGTCGGTTACAGGTACTGGTGTTAAGGCTGTCGAACAGCTTTTTAACGAGCGTAAAGGCATTGAGGGCCCTATGGCTTATCCGTATACTATCGATTTAAATGTGATCCCCCAGATAGACGTGTTTACCGCGAACGGTTACACCAAAGAGGAAATGAAAATGATCAAAGAAACCAACAAGATCATGGGCGACGATAGTATTAAGGTTACTGCTACAACTGTGCGTATCCCGGTTATGGGCGGTCACTCCGAATCATTGAACGTGGAGTTTGAGAATGATTTTGACCTTGCCGAACTGAAAGATATATTAAGCAAAGCGCCGGGTGTAATAGTTACCGATGATATTGCCAACCTGAAATACCCTATGCCGCTTGACGCGCATGACAAGGATGAGGTATTTGTAGGCCGTATCCGCCGTGATGAAACACAGGCAAACACACTTAACTGTTGGGTAGTAGCTGATAACCTGCGTAAGGGTGCCGCTACCAATGCCGTGCAGATAGCTGAATATTTGGCTGCCAATCATTTGATTGGGCAGGCGGTGGAGGCGTAAGGGCCTCACCCAACCCTCTCCAAAGGAGAGGGCAAAAAAAAGGGATAGCCGATTGGTTATCCCTTTTTTGATTTCATGGCTTTTAGACCATACCACGCCCATATTAATACATTGATGAACAGAATAGCGAAAATTATTTTAGTATGTAAATAGTTAAACTTAACATTAAATATCAGTGAACTACACACCCTAATAAACAAGACAAAAAAACATAGCAACACAATTGTTTTAGAGATATCGTTCATTCTTTAGAAATAGCAATTTGATTTAAAGTTATCAAAACCATCCATTGATCCATCTGTAATTATAAGGTAGTTAAATATCTAATAAATATACAAAAATGGCAAAGTTAAGTAACCGTAAGGTAGCTATCCTTACAGAAGAAGGTTTTGAGCAGGTGGAATTAACCAGCCCTAAAGAAGCGTTGGAAGCAGCAGGCGCTACCGTGCATATCATATCGCCAAAAGGCGGCAAAGTAAAGGCCTGGAACCATACCGACTGGGGCATTGAACTGGATGTAGACGTTGAATTGAAAGATGCCAGTCCCGATGATTACGACGCGTTGGTATTGCCCGGCGGCGTGATGAACCCAGATAAGCTCCGTCAGAACAAGGATGCCATTGCTTTTGTATCCGCTTTTTTGGATGAAGGGAAACCGGTGGCCGCCATTTGTCACGGCCCGCAGGTGCTGATAGAAACGGGGTTGATAAAAGGCCGGAAACTAACTTCGTACCCCTCATTGCAAACCGACCTGAAGAATGCCGGCGCAGTATGGGTTGATGAAGAAGTAGTGGTTGACAAAGGCTTGGTAACCAGTCGCACACCTGCCGACCTTGATGCCTTTAACCGCAAAACTATTGAGGAGATTGGTGAAGGGGTGCATGAGGAAGTGGCAAGGTAAGTTGAAGTTGCAAAAGCCTCACCCTAAATCCCTCTCCAAAGGAGAGGGACTTTAAAAAAAAAAGGATAACCGGTTGGTCATCCTTTTTTTTTATATAAATCATAAAAAAAGCCCCCCGAAAACGGGGAGCCTTTATTTCAGCCTAATTCACACTCACTTATGCTTTTTCACTTGCGGCTGATTGATTGATGCCTGCTTCGGCAATTTGGGTAAGCAGGTCGTCGGCATTTTTCTCTTCCGCTAAGGTAGCTGCAAGCAATTCTGCTGCTTCTGAGTGGCCTAAAGTTGCAGCCAGTGTCCTTAACGTACCGTACGATGCAATTTCGTAATGCTCAATTTTTTGTGCGGCAGATATTAAGCCAACGTCACGGGTGATCGAGCCTGTTTCAGTATCTTCGATGATGCCGTCACCTTCTTCTAACAGGCCTGCCATCGCGTCGCATTTTTTAGCTACGGCTTTTTCACCGATTGATTCAAATACTGATTCAAGGCGTGTTATTTGGTTATCGGTTTCGTCTTTATGAGTTAAAATGGTGCTGCGCAATTCTTCGGAAGTTGCGGCTTTTGCCATTTTTGGCAACGCTTTAGCCAAATGTTTTTCGGCCCAGTAAATATCTTTTAACTCGTCCACAAATAATTCTTGTAATGCTGACTCTTCCACTAT
>JBDSIC010000256.1:0-2907 GCA_039918195.1 Mucilaginibacter sp. | reverse complement strand
AAAAAAGAAAGTAAGCGAAGTGATGCCGTAAAAAAGGGTATTCTCTTCCCTGCTTACGATGATCAGGTTACGTTTTGACGGTTTGTACAACACATGATCGAACCTGGAAAACTTGCGGTACCATTCGGGATGCAGGCTTTGGCTGGTTACAAAACTGAACTGCTTAAGCGGCGCGTCGAACCCGGAGTTAATAAGATCGTAAACATAACTGCCGCTTTGGCTTATCAGTTTATTATCCGTGTAAAAAGCATACGAATATTCATCGAACTGATTTGTTTCGGTGTTGCCGGTACCTTCCATCAGCAGGCCGGGGAACGATCTTGATAGCCGGACATTCTTTGATTTTAATTCGACAACCATTGTGCCCGCATTAACCCCGTTTTTAATTATCGGTATAATGGCAAAATAATTTTGAAAGCCGAATGAATCATTCTCGCGGTAAAAAAAATCTGAAACCTTGAAAGAGCTGTATAAAACCAGGTCTTTAAATACATTAAGCGAATAATTCTTATTAAGCGATACCGGCTCTTCATTGGCATCAAACTGGTACACATTTAAATCATATTTTGACAGGTAGCCATCAAAATACAGTTTTTGAAGGCGATTTTTCAGGTAGCCTGCCTGCGTTGGGTTATTAAACAAACTATTTATCTGCCGGTCGCGGATAATTTTTCGTTCTATTTTTTTCAGGGCATCATTCGCCGTCGCATCATCAGGTATCAGTAGCTTTTGTACAAACAGCCTGCGGTTACCGCGCTCTTTTATTGTTTGAAAATTATTTAATTCTATGGCCGATATAATAGCGCATATCAGTACCATCAGCAGCAATGATACAGGCGACTGCCCGGCATGGTCGTAACTGTAAGCATAGCCCCTGATAAATACCAACAGTGCCACAAAGCCATAAAACAGCGTAAACTTAAAGTAAAGTGTAAATAAGGCCGTGGCTATTAATATAGCTATTACAAACAGGAATGACTTATGGGCATTTGAAATTGGCAGCCTGATACAAATGGCTATAAAAGCCTCGTTCAGCAAATAGAACACCAGGAATGCGATGCAAAGCATACCCAAACCTATAAAGCTGAACCCCGAAAGATTGAGCACGTTGGTTACATCAAAATCAATATTGGAGTTGATAACCAAGCCGTAAAATAATCCTAACAGCACTGTACAGCAGGTTATCAGTATAACTATGCAACTAATTAAAACCCCGTAACTGCTTACTTTGCTACGGATATTATTTAACAGGAAATTGCGGTTGGCATACAGGAATGCGCTAAACCAGCATACACATAACAGGTTGATGCAGAAATCGCCCAGCGAGGGGAATATCTTGCTCGACGCGTAGTATGATGAGCTAAAAATATCCAGCTTGTAGCTAAAGTCGGGCCAGTTAAAATACAGGTTTACATACCTTAACAGCAGTATAAACCCACCTAAAATGACTATGGATAATACCACATGCCCTTTTTTTGAAATATGCTGGCATACTTCATGCACCAGCAGGCAAAGGGTGATAAAGGCCAGTATCCACAAAATAAGCTCCGAATAAAAAAACCTGTTGTTTATTGCATCTCCTTTTAGTTTAACCGAAAACAGGTAAGCCTTACTGCTGCTGTGTACCGGGTAAACGTTTTTGTCGGTAAAATCGGCCAGGTCAATAATATTGTCCTTCAGCAATTCCTTATCAAAACCTTTGTGCAGGTATTTATTTTGAAACGCATAATTTATTTTTACCGGGAAGAAAAAGATAACCGAAAAATCACCTTCGCTTTTCCGGATAGCCTCATAATAGCCATTGGGTTGTTTTATAAATGAATACCCCTCCTTTATCAGTTGGGGATCATCGGGCAGCACTTTAATACCGCTCCAAAAAGCCAGTTTATTTTTGTGCAGCGTTATAAACCAAATATGCCGGGATATGGTAAGGTCGTTTATCAGTTCAAGCGCTTTGCTTTCATTTGCCGGCAGGGACTTTAAATACTTAAACTCCACCTTATCATTTAGCAGGCGGTTTATGTGATCTTCCTTTTTGTGGATATTGCGTTCAAGTATCTTAGCGGTTTGCTCGAGTGTATTTTGTGGCGTATACGAGTTGGGTACAATAATAGCCGTAACAAATAAACTTACGGTTAGTAAAGCCAGCAGTAAACGTATTTTTGCCCGGTAACTCACGTTGCTTATTGATAGGTGGTATAAAATTATAACAAAAAAACAAAGCCACACCCGGTGACTTTGTAAAAACTATGCTAACTCGGCACTGCCGGCAGGTATGGTCCTGTCAACCTTGCGGACCAGCCCCTGCAACACACTGCCCGGACCTACTTCTGTAAAAGAGGTTGCCCCGTCTTCAATCATGTGTTTCATGGTTTGTGTCCAGCGCACCGGGCCTGTAAGCTGGGCTATCAGGTTATGCTTTATTTGTTCAGGATCGGTATATGGTTTGGCATCTATATTTTGATAAACAGGGCAAACGGGTTTGTTTATCGCCGTTTTTACGATAGCGGCCTCTAATTCCACACGCGCTGATTCCATTAGCGGCGAATGGAATGCACCGCCAACATTTAGCTTTAGCGCGCGTTTCGCGCCGGCTTCCAGCAATTTTTCGCAAGCTGCGTCGATACCGGCAATAGTGCCTGATATGACCAGCTGACCGGGGCAGTTATAGTTTGCCGGCACCACAATATCGGTAAGCCTTTGGCAAACATCCTCTACCGTAAAATCATCCAAGCCTAAAATAGCCGCCATGGTTGATGGCTGTATCTCGCAAGCCTTTTGCATGGCATTGGCACGCGCTGCAACCAGCCTTAAACCATCCTCAAAACTTAGCCCACCGGCTGATACCAGCGCTGAAAATTCGCCCAGTGAATGGCCAGCTACCATATCGGGCTTAAAATCAGCCCC
>JBDSIC010000255.1:0-16563 GCA_039918195.1 Mucilaginibacter sp. | reverse complement strand
AAAAATAAATGAAATTATTGCTGCTAAAATCAGGATCGATAGTAATGCCGAGCAGTCCGTTCAGGTATTTATCAACTGCTTTAACCGGGAACTTATAAACCAGCGTAGTCTTTTTAGTAGCTGGGTCATATACATAAAAATTGCCGGCGCGTTCTATAAAAAACACCCGGCCGTCAGGCGCTACGGCTAACTCCATCGGCTCGTTCAGGTCGTCGGATAATATGGTTTTTGTGAAACGGTTATCCTCGGGTTTTTTAGTGGCATAGGCTTTTGTATAGTTTAACGCCGCCCTGCTGCCTATGGCATATTGTATGCCGCCCAATAAGTGTTTTAAAAATAATGGCTCGCTATAGGTTTCATCAGTATGCCCGCCGCCCGTATAAAATGCTCGGCCACCGTCAAACTCGTGGTACCATGCTATGGGATGCTCATCACCGTTGTCGCCGCCCTCGTAGCTGTCCTCATCCAGCCAGGCCAATACTTTTATATCGGGCTGGATGTTTTTATAATTATACCATTCGTCGGTACGCTCCCATTTTGCAGGCAGGCCTTTGGTAGCTATATTTGTTGTATCCGGTATATTAACAGTTGCCTTGCGCACATTAGGGAATGCGGGATGGCTCTTAAAATAAGCCCCGACCAGCTTATTATACCAGGGCCAGTCATATTCGGTATCAGCAGCGGCGTGTATACCCACAAAGCCCCCGCCCGCCTGTATGTAACGCTCAAAAGCGACCTGCTGATCGCTGTTAAGTATATTTAAGGTGGTGCTTAAAAATATTACCGCGCTATACTGCTTCAGGCTGTCCTCGGTAAAATACGTGGCATTTTTGGTGGTATCAACCGTAAAATTATTGGCTTTAGCTAACTTTTGTATGGCACCAATTCCTACCGGGATAGTGCTATGATAAAACCCGCTGGTTTTACTGAACACCAGTACGTGGGCAGGTGCCAATGCACTATGCGTAGTTTGAGGCGGCGTTGTTTTACAGGCATAAAAACCACCCGCTACAAAAGCGCCAAGCATTAATACAATAAAAAGTTTAAAATGTGGATATCCGGACATTACGAAAATTCTATATAAAAATTAAACGTCACAAATTTGCACACCTTGCTTTAGCGAAGCTATTTTATCATCGCGCTTTGGAATAAACTCCTGGGCGATGTAGCCGGTATAACCGGTTTCGAGTATAGCCTTAACAATGGCCGGGTAATAGAGTTCCTGCGATTCGTCTATTTCGTTGCGGCCCGGCACGCCACCGGTGTGGTAATGCGAAATATATTTATGATACTTTTTAATGGTTGCAATCACGTCGCCTTCCATAATCTGCATATGGTAAATATCATACAGCAATTTAAACCTGTCCGACCCGATGGCATCACATAGAGCTACGCCCCATGTAGTATGGTCGCACTGGTAATCGTAATGATTTACCTTGCTGTTAAGCAGTTCCATTACCAGGGTGATGTTATATTTCTCGGCTATAGGGATCAATTTTTTTAGTCCGATAGCGCAATTTACTATTCCCTGCTTATCGTCAAGCCCCCGGCGATTACCCGAGAAACAGATGATCTGGGTGTATCCCGCCGCTGCTGCCAGGGGGATAACTTTTGTATAACTTTCTATTAACTCGTCGTGATTTTTAACATCATTAAAACCATGCTCAATACCTTTTCCTGCACCATTGGCCAATGCTGATGTCAGGCCGTATTTTTTTAACACCGGCCACTCTTCAGGCCCCACCAGGTCTATGGATGTTATCCCGATATTTTTGGCTGCCTTACACAGGTCATCTAAAGATATATCGGCGTAGCACCAGCGGCACACGGAATGTTTTACGCGGCCTTTTAGTTCAGTATCAAGCATATTTTCAGCTGCCGATACCCTTGTTAATAAACTTTGGCCGGCTAATACAACAGCTGTGGTTGCTGCAACTTTTTTTATCATGTGCCTGCGAGACGATTTGCTTAAGTCATTCTCCATAATTGGTTACTTTGGTTAATTGGCGATCAAATAAAGTACTCAGATGACTGTATTGATCATTAAAATGTTAAATTAGTGTATTTATTACACATATTCAAAGTCCTATTTCTTTTTAGGAAGTTTTAGGTCGCGCATAGCGATAACATGATAGCCATTTTCTTTAAGGTATTGCATGTAGGTTTTAAACACAGTTTGGTTTAACGATACCCAGGGGTGGGGCGCATCGGGCACCCCATGAAAAGTAAGTACGATCGCTTTCGCTTTTTCTGCCTGCATTATAGCCCGGTAAAACAGGTCACCACTCCCATCATATATGCTGAAACTGGGTATTAAATAACTGTCGCCGGTTTTAATAGCATAAGGTTTATCGCCACCGATACGGGCACTGGTATAGGCATGTTTTTTTAATACCGCAAAACAGCTTGAATCTACTACATAAGCCGGGTAAGCGTAGCTGCTTGGCCGCGGTATACCTAACGAATCCAGCTTACTTTCAACATAACCTAATTCCTCGGTTTCGTTAGTGGCTTTAAGCACGTTATGATTGCGTGTATGGTTACCTATCTCAAAACCCATATTCGCCAGTTGTGCTATCTGCCGCCAGTTCATCGCCTTCGTACTATCCGGCGAAACGCCGGGAAATTCGCAAACATAAAATGTCGCACCAAACCCGAGTTGCTTAAGCAGGGGCGCTACAAAACTAAAATGGCTTTGCGGCGCATCATCAAAAGTTAACACAATCGTTTTACTTTTTTGAGCCAACAGGTTGCTTGTAGTAAATATCAGCGCAAAAAGTAAGTTCTTCATAAGGTTTACTATTATACTAATTACCGGTTACCGGCCCTGGAGAGTTTCCACTTTAATAATTACACAAGGATAGGCGTTAAAATTTTATGCCGCAACCTGTACTGTAGTGATAATAAATACCATGTGCGAAATTCATGAGTTTGAGTCATTACCAGGCCACCTGCTAACGTTTTGCTTTTTATAATAATTAATTCTCACTATAAATTTACCGGAATAGCCAATATCACAAGAATTTGATTATTTTTAAGCTATTATGCTTACAAAGAACAGATCCAATTGATTGACAATGGATTTTATTTGATAAAAGTGAATTTATAGGTAAGAATAACCCATAATAATGATCAAAAAGAACCTGATTTGTGATTTAAATACTTGTTACCTGTGCAAAAACTGCCTTAGTGAGTGGCATCCGGCTATAGCGGCGCATAAAACAAACTTTAAGGTAAAAAAAGGCGAAATAATATTTCGCGAGGGCGAACCGGTAACGGGCGTTTACTTTACTTACTCGGGCAATGTAAAGGTTTATAAAAAATGGGAAGCAGATAAGGAACTTATCATCCGTTTTGCAAACGACGGAAAAATATTCGGGCACCGCGGGCTGGGGGGTAAGGGCTTTTACCCTGTTTCGGCAGCCGCACTGGAGGATACCATCGCCTGTTTTATTGATATGGATTTCTTTGAAACTACCCTTAAAGTGAATACTGACTTTGCCTACAAACTATTAATGTTTTTTGCCGGCGAACTGGGTGAATCTGAACGAAAAATGCGTAACCTGGCCCATATGCCGGTTAAGGGCCGTGTGGCCGAGTCGCTCATCCTGTTAAAAGACCAGTTTGGTTTAACCCCCGAAGGCTTTATCAATATCGAGCTAAGCAGGCAGGACCTTGCATCGTTTGCCGGGGCTACTTACGAAACAGTTTTCCGGGTAATTAACGAACTGGTGAATGATAAGCTTATCTCTCTTGCGGGCAAAAGCATCATGATAACTAACCATGGCGGCCTTTACAAACTAACACAGGAAGCAGTAGTGTAACCCTCTGTTAAATGCCAAAAACCCTTGCCAGTTCCTCTGTGTCTATCTTACCGTAGTTTTCAAAAAGGTGATCAATTATTTCGGCCTTTTGTTTCTTTTTATCGGTAGTGCCGGTTATATCTGATATTAGTTTTACCTGCTGGATGATCTCTTCTTTGCCTGCTGTAACCGGCGAAAATACAGCCACGGCGGATGATTTGCGCTCACCATCAGTATTAGACTGGTAGCCCAGGGTCACCCTTTCGGCAACGATACCTGCCGATGTGAGAAATAGTTTTTCGGAAAAAACCAACCCGTGCTGCGTATACGGAACTTTGCGGGTTACAGGCTTACCATTCTCGGTAAACTGGATGAAAAAGAAATTCCCGGCATCAAGCACGTATGAGGGCTTGATGGGTAAAGGCTCATCGCTTATCAGCAGGATACGGTCATGCGTAGCTTCTGATGAAAAATAGGTTACCGGGTCATATCCTTCGGACAGGATGGACCGTGTACTTAGGTGGTAAGTACCTGTTGCAGGCACCAGGCTGGCCTTCAATATCGCCAGCAGTTCGCCTCCCTTACCGGGCTTTACAGATTGCGCGGTAATATCAAAACGCCCTTTGCCCGGGCTGATGCAGGACACACGCCCCGTTTTATCCTTAAATACCAGTTTGTCGTCCGGGTTGAGCGCGTCACCAACCTTTACCGGTTTTTTGGTGCGTTCTAATAATACCTCGCCTTTAATAAAGGTTACATAATACTTTTCTACCGGCACGGCTACCGCCACACCTATTATTAAAAAAATAACGATTAAGGTTTTCATAACTATTTAAAATTAAAGTAGGTTTCATGTAGTTCCATCAGCCATGTTTTTACGCGGTCGCGGGTCCACTCGGCCTGGTTCAGGCGAATGATGTAGCGAAGCAGGTTTATATAAAGTATCAGCACAAGCACCTGTACAGGCATATTGAATAATATATACGAGCTTACAGAAAGCACCGACAGGTAGGTGGCACTGCCCAGCAAAGGGCCAACCCAGTTTATTTTAGGTATTTTTTTGCGGGTACTTTCGGGGAAAAGCATTAAACGCGAAAAAACGGTATAGCCTGTAATAATAAACAACACCCACCATATGCTAACCAAATTGTGCCCGTCTTTCAGGGTAAGGTAAACATTCAGCAATATCAGTGTGCCGGGGGTCGGGCCGAAAATGGTTTCGTGCACGTCGCCCTTAAAGTCGCCCATAAGCACTACCCTGTTCTTTAAAAAATCACTTACAATAACATCTTCCGGCAGTATCAGTAATTCAGACAGGTTGACCACCGGGTATTCGGCCTGCTCAAATAACTCGTGCGCCCTTATCTGGTAATCAATAATAACCGAATTAAAAGTTGGCCCGTTATTATCCCAGTACATCCCATAAGCTTTGCGTAGTTTTTGCTTTTCAATACCCCGGTACAATACCACGGGTATGGTATTTAAGCTGTCGTGCTGAAAAAGCCTGAATTTAAGGAACCCGCCGCTGGTCATGTGGTAATCGGCAATGCCAAGGGGCACGTTAATATCCAGTTTTTCAACTTTCCCTTCATTATCCAGGTGGGTGGGGAAAACAATGTTCTTTATGCCTTTAACATTAGCTTCCAACAGGCTATCGTTCTCTGAAACACCTTTAAGAAAAACATCGCATACCGTAAATTTCACCTCTTTTTGGTGACGCTTAACTATCTCAAAAAACTGAGCGAGTTTAGCCCTGTCGGTTACTACCTCGTTACCCAACCCGCCGTCAAGCGGTATCAGTGCCTTTTCGTAAGCCAGGTTAATAAACAGGTAATCGTTTTTTGGCGGGTCTTCATCCATATTAAATACCACGCGCTTCAGTATCGACGACCATTGTATCAGCAGCCGCTCATCGCCGTAACTGTAATCGGTATTCATCCAAAAAGCAGTTAGCGCAAGCAAAATAAATGCGTGCCCAAAACTTATCAGCCATTTAAGCCGGTTCTTCATTTCCTGCTGGTAAAATTACCCTTACGGTATTATGATTCTGTATTTGATGAATATTTGTGCGGCGAAGTATACACTTTGATTTCCCCCTAAGATATGGCTGCACAAAATTTTATGAAAAATACTGATATTCAGGCGATAAAGCAAAATCGCACGCAAAGTATTTTACCGGTGTTGGTGATGCATTCCTGCGAAAACTATTACTGCTGTTTATTGACAATGCAGCTTAAATGACTTATATTAGGATGCCTGACAATACATAATGCCTGCACCCGTTTTAATTCAATCACAATAATTGCAATATGAGATCATTAAAAAGCCTGTTCTACCTTTCGGTAATAACATTAAGTATAGCCGTATTACCGGCTTGTAAATCAAAAAAAGCTGTTGTGGCCGCACCGCCGCCGCCACCCGCCAAACCTGCACCAACACCGCCGCCGCCACCGCCTGCAAAGCCGGAACCCGCAGCAGCGCCTGCACCGCCGCCACCGCCGCCAAACTATAACTTCAGCAATATCCAGTTCGAATTTAATTCGGGTATCCTGAAAACAGATTCGTACCCGATACTGGATAAGGCTATCGCCGAAATAAAGAAAGATCCGTCGGTTACATTTGTACTGAACGGCCACTCATCTGCCGAAGGCAGCGAAGCCCATAACATGGAACTTTCAGTTGAAAGGGCCAATTCTGTAAAGCTTTATTTAACCAATAGCGGTATAAGTGGAGCCAACCTGACTATTAAGGGTTTCGGTGAAAGCAAACCGTTGTCGTCTAACACCGACGAAGCAAGCAGGGCGTTGAACCGACGTGTAGAGATCAAAAAATAATAAATAAAGAGCCGCTCTGAAATTCAGGGCGGCTCTTTATTTAAATACAGAAATTCTTAAACATCCAGTACGATATCCGTTACCGGCACGCAGCTGCAAGGCAGGCAATCGCCCGAGTCAGGCTGTATCATGGTGGGGTGCATGTATTTTACTTCGCCCTTCATTAAGGTAGTTAAGCAGGTACCGCAATCGCCAAACAGGCAGCCCGAAACAATTTCTATATCATGCGCTTCTGAAAACTCCAGGATAGAGCGGTAGCGGCTATCCCATTCCAATTCAACCTTTTCGCGGTTGTAATATATTGTGATGCCTTTTGCTTCGCCTGCCGCAGTTGTAGCAGCTTCTTCCCCGGTTTCTTCGGGGGCTATCAGCGAGGCGAATGATTCCATGTGGATATTCTCTGCCATAACACCCTTTTCTAACAGGCTGTTCTCTACAAAATGCATCATAGGCGCAGGGCCGCATATATAATAAGCCGACTGCGTATCTTTAAAATCTGCATGCAGCAACCCAAGGTTGATAAAGCCGTGGTGATCGTAATCAGTACCCGCCACATCTTCGGGGTGCAGGTTATTGTAAAAAGTATATATCCCGATATTAGGGTAAGCCCTTAAAGAACCTACTTCTTCCTTAAACGAATGCTGTTCCCTGTCATTCACACCATAAAATAAGGCAACGCGTCGTTTTGGGTTAGTTATGGCAATCGCTTTGGCCATGCTAAGCAAGGGTGTGATACCAATACCACCTGCAAAAAGCGCTACTGGGTGGTCTTTTTCAACCTCCAGCGCAAAACTGCCCTGCGGCCCTTTTGCCTCCAGCACTTCGCCAACCTGCAGGTGATCGAAAATATACGAAGATACAACGCCTTCTTTTTTAACAGACACCCGGTAATATTTCGGGTCGTAAATTTCAGAAAAGCTGTAATACCTGAACAGCGGTATATCGCTGCCCGGAACGGTAAATTTGAACATCAGGTGCTGCCCGGGTAAAAACGGTTCTGTTACTGCGCCGTCAAGCGGCTCAAGATATAACGAGAAAACCAGGCTGCTCTCTTTAACTTTCCTAACGATCTTATATTTTTTATACATTTCTTTAACTTAAGTTAAATACTAAACTCTAAATTCTAAACGCTGAAGTTTACAGCATCTTTTTTAGAATTTAGTATTTAGATTTTAGAATTTTAACATTACATTAAAATTTAGCGTTTATCTATTCCGTCAGCGCTATTTGGTCCGGGCGCGATTCCCTGTAGCTGGTATCATAGGCCAATACTGCCGGGTCCGGTTCTATCTTCCAAAACTCGCAGGCCTTTTTATATATTTCGGGCCACCAGTTGGCATGTTTGGTAAGGCCATCGCTCTCAAAATCATCAAACGAATTGGCCAATGCTTTTGACCATGCGTTATTGCCATATTCTAAAGCCGCGCTTTGTCCGCCCAGTTGGGGCACTATCCAGTCGCGGCCTATACGGGCATGCAGTACTTCATCGGCCCAGTCATAATCCTGTATCAGTTTGGTAAGCTGGTTAGTAGTTTGCACCGCCACTTCCCACTCGTATTGTTTACCTGTTTTAGCCGGCATTAATCCCTGCTCAATAAAATATAAAATAGCATGCCTTTCAAGCGGTGTCATTTTGGTATTCAGCAGGTACGACCAGGTAAGGTTGAACGGAATATCTTCCCATTTAATATCCAGCGAGGTAAAGCCCACCTCGCCCATCATAGCGTGGCGCGATTCGTCCCACAACTGCCTGATCATATCTTTGTAGTATCCCCATGGTTTATCGGGCGTTTCAGATATAATGCTGGCCATCATTTCGGGCACATCTATCTCACGCATCCGTTTAAAGTATAGCATAATGGTTTTTGGCAACGGCGCAATATCCCTGTTCAGCAGGAAAGCTTCGGCATTAACGCCCATATTATAAAGGTCTTTAAACCTTTCGTCGCGCTGCGGCGCACCTTTAAACTCGTAAGGGGTTTTTGAAAAAAGACGTTCGGGTAAAGCGTCAGTCGCGGTACCTACACCGTCTAAACCGCCCATGGCCTGTAAACAAGCGTTCAGCGTGGCCACAAACGGCGCGTATTCTGTCCTCAAATCATCAGTAATAAGTGCCTTAACGGCAGCGTTACCATATTCCTGTATCTCTTCTACCTCAATGGTTGCAAACCTGCAAACACGGTAAGTTGGATGATCAAATAGTTTATTATTATCTTGTATATGTGCCTGTAAGCCTTGCAGCAAAGCCGGTATTACCACCTCGTATGCGCCTAATATAAAGGCATTGTCGGGCGCGTTTTGCAACTCATCCAACAATATATCCAATGCCGGGTGCGGCGCTTTGTCCATACCGTAAGGTGGTTCGCGCATTTCGCGTACCCTGTTAAAAAACACTTCAACATGCTCGGCCAGGTAATGCGAATGCAAGCCAAATGCCATTTTCAATTCGTAAACCGGCATCGCGGTAATACGGGTAGTAAATATCAGGCTAAGCCTTTTAGTTACCCAGTGGAAACGCTTAAGCCGGCTCACACTCTCTGATACGGTTAAACCTTTGGACATTACCTCACTCATGGTGTGTAAGCCAACCAACTCGGGCAAGCCTTTATAACCTGAATAATTAGTTGAAAGCATACTGTAATTTTTAATGGTTGTAATAAAAAAAATAAACTTAGGTATTGGTGTTATTATTTAAACCAAAAATACTTGAGCTTGTCGCCTTAATGGTTGCTAATTTTAACAAAAAAGTACCCTATTTTGATTTGTTATTTTCAAATAGGCTTATTTTATCTGCAAAAAAAGGTAAACATCAGGTATTTACAATTTGATATTTAACATTGATCGTATACAAATATAACAAAAGCGATTTTAGTATATCTATGCCAAAACCCACCTGTTGAGGGCAACGTTTGTGCCAATTTTTAATAACCATTGTTTTTAAAGCATGGGTTTGAGGTAAACCTCACGCTATTAACTATCGTAACATTTCTGAATTATTACTTTTCATAAACTTTATATTAGCTAATTTCGCTTATTGCAATCGATGTCATTTAAGCAGGTTTACTGTTTAGACCATTTATTATATACCTTGCCCATTATGCTTATTGTACTTGATATTATTTTTTTAATCGCCTTTTTAGGCTTTGCCTATGTAAATTTAAACGACGGCGATTCATGGCTTTGGGTGCCTATCTATGTATTCGCGGCGCTGGGCTGCGGCTTGTCGCCTTTTGTGGCTATTCCGCCGATAATTTACATCCTGCTTGTCGCGTTCTATTTGATATATGCCGTTGTACTGTTTTTTGCGACAGACGGCGTGCGCGACTGGATAATGAAGTACAACAAACCAAGCATAGTTGAAAGTATGCAGGCAACCAAACCCTATATTGAAAAAACACGCGAGTTTTTCGGCCTGCTGATCATTTCGGGGGCCTTGCTGATTAATTATTTTATTGCTTAGTAGGTTGGATATATTTAAGGGAATGGATACAGCAGGATTGAAGGCTTTACTTTTAGGTATCATCGGGCAAAACAGCGCGCCCGACTCCATGGCCTGGCTTATAGTGCAGGGGGATATTAATAACACAGCCGCCTTTAACGCAGCTTTTGCCATGATGCCCCGCAAAACGGGGAAAGCACCGGTATTTATCAGCGACGAACAAAAAGCACAACTAAACAAACTGCGCCCCGGATTTAGCATTAACAACTGGACAACTGACCGGCTTGGCAGGGTTTGGCTGCTGATGCAGGCAGGCACTACCGGCAACGATAACTATTTCCGGGTTATTGAAAACCTGTTTTCGGCGGCAGAAATGAATGAACTGGTGGCCCTTTACTCGGCACTGCCAGTGCTTTCGCATCCCGGGTTATGGGTTAAACGCTGTGCCGAAGGTATAAGGAGTAATATAGGCCCTGTTTTAGAGGCCATTATGTACTATAACCCCTACCCGGCCGAAAATTTGGAACAGGCCGCCTGGAACCAAATGGTAATGAAGGCTATATTTACCGAAAAAGAACTGCACCTGATAACCGGCCTAAAAGAACGCGCTAACCCAGAGCTTACCCGCATACTTATTGATTATGCCAAGGAACGCTGGGCAGCCGGGCGCGGGGTTGATCCCACCCTTTGGGAGCTTGCGGGAGAATTTGTTGATGAAGCACAAATAAATAACATGAAACAGGGGCATTGGGAAAACAGCAGCGTTGTTTAAGCCCATATCCCATATAAAATAAACAGAAAGATATGTGTTGCAGCCATAGCATAGAAGACAGGCAAGTACTTACCGTGCAGCCCGAAGCATTTGATATCAGTGTGATAAAGGGCATGAAATTTTTTGACCCGCATGTACACATGACCTCGCGCACGACAGACGATTACCAGGCCATGGCCGATGCCGGCGTGGTGGCGTTGATTGAGCCGGCCTTTTGGCTGGGGCAGCCGCGTACCGGGGTTGACAGCTTTAAAGATTATTACAGCAGCCTGGTAGGCTGGGAACGTTTCAGATCATCGCAGTTTGGTATTAAGCATTACTGCACCATCGGCCTTAACTCCCGCGAGGCCAACAACGAAGCCCTTGCCGAGCAGGTGATGGAAATATTGCCGCTGTTTGTTTATAAAGATGGCGTGGTTGGCGTAGGCGAGATAGGCTTTGACGATCAAACACCTGCCGAAGAAAAATATTACCGCGCGCAGCTGGAACTGGCTAAAGAAGCAGGCCTGCCGGTACAGGTACACACCCCGCACCGTGATAAAAAACGGGGCACACAGCGCAGCATGGATATAGCCATGGAGCATGGCATAGCCCCGCACATGGTAATCATCGACCATAATAATGAGGAAACTGTGAAGGAAGTGCTGGACCGGGGTTTTTGGGCTGCCTTTACCATTTACCCTTTTACCAAAATGGGCAATAAGCGCATGGTGGATATCACCAAACAATACGGCCCCGAACGTATTATGGTAAATTCGGCTGCCGACTGGGGTATCAGCGACCCGCTCGCAGTACCCAAAACCGCCGCCCTTATGAAGCTAAGCGGGATAAGCGATACCGACATAGAATTGGTCACTTATCGCAACGCAATAACCGCTTTTGCGCAAAGCGGACAAATAAACGAGGATGATTTTGTTGCAGTAATAGATCAAAGTGCTAAGTTTGAAGGAAATAGTATTTTGCGTGGCGGACAACAGCCGCGTATTGATAAATCGTCCATAATAATCAGCTGATAAATTGAAAAAAACAATAGGATATTTTCGCCTGATGCGGCCTGCTAACATAGTAACCTCAGTTGCTGATGTACTGGCAGGCGCTGCCATAGCTGGTGTGCTTACAGATAACCTGCTGATAGACGAGCATTTGCCGTCAGTAGCATTTTTATGCTTTTCTACGGCATGTTTGTATGGCAGCGGGGTGGTTTTTAATGATGTTTTTGATGCTGAGCTGGACAAAGTGGAGCGTCCCGAACGCGCCATACCGAGTGGCATGATCAGCGTAGTGCAGGCAAGCGTATTGGGTACCGTATTATTATGTGCCGGCATTGCCTCGGCAGCGGCATGCGGTTTTATACCGGCTATTGTAGCCATTGCCATTACCGTATTCGCCCTGCAATATAACAGGCTTACCAAGCACCATCCTTTTTTCGGGCCGTTTAATATGGGTGTCTGCCGCGGGCTTAACCTGCTTTTGGGCATCAGTGTATCAGGCGGTGCATTAAACCAATGGTATTATCTCATTATTGTACCCATACTATATATATTCTCGATAACCATGATTAGCCGCGGGGAAGTACATGGCGGAAATAAACGCAATTTATATATCGCGGCGCTATTGTACGCCATAGTGGCCTGCATCCTGCTGTATTTTGCTTATAGCTATACCCGTGTAACAGAAAGTTCCATTTTTTTAATCGGCTTTTTGATCATGATATATACGCCCCTTATCAAAGCCATACGCAACCCGCTCGCCCAAAATATTGGCCCGGCGGTTAAAGGCGGGGTTATCGCATTGATATTGATGGATGCAACCTGGGCGGCTACGTTTAGCACCATGTATGTAGCATTGGCCATTGCCTGTTTATTGCCTATATCCATCTGGCTGGCAAAGATTTTCGCGGTTACGTAATTAGCACCGCATAAATACGTTCATTATACTATAGCTGAATTATCCTGTACATGGAGCACTTACACCAATCGTTTACTGTAAAATTTGAATACAACGTATTTTTTACTACCGGCATATTCGATAGTGCCAACACGCTTTTTAATGATTTTTTAAGCAGTACCAACACCGGCCCGCTACGCAAAATATTATTTGTAATTGATAAAGGTGTAGTTGACGCGCATCCGCAGTTAACCGCACAAATAAAGGAATATTTTAGTGTTCACAATACGGCGCAACTGGTACAGGATATTTTGATAGTACCCGGTGGCGAGGGCGTAAAAAACGACGAAAAATATTTCAGCCAAATAGTGGAGGCGGTGAATACCTATGGTATCGACAGGCACTCGTACATCGCTGCTATTGGCGGGGGTTCGGTGCTGGATATGGTTGGTTACGCTGCCGCCGTATCGCACAGGGGTATCAAGCATATCCGCATACCCACAACGGTACTCTCGCAAAACGACTCGGGCATCGGCGTAAAAAACGGCATCAATTACTTCTCAAAAAAGAATTTTCTCGGCACCTTTGCGCCGCCATCGGCTGTTTTTAATGATGATGAGTTTTTGAAGACACTTACCGACCGCGAATGGCGCTCAGGCATATCCGAAGCGGTAAAGGTTGCACTGATAAAAGATGAAGCATTTTTTAACTGGCTGGAACAAAACGCAGCTGCCTTAGTGCAGCGTGATAAGGCGGTTATGAATTACCTGGTTTGGCGTTGTGCCAAACTGCACATAGAGCACATCGCCGGGAAGGACCCTTTTGAAAGCGGTTCCTCGCGCCCGCTCGATTTCGGTCACTGGAGCGCGCATAAACTGGAATACCTGAGCAACTTCGAAGTACGCCACGGCGAAGCCGTAGCTATGGGAATAGCGCTGGATACCATGTATTCAAACCTGTCGGGACGCTTAGCTGCAACGCAATGTACACGCGTTATCAGCTTATTACAAAACTTAGGTTTTGATATTACTCATTCCCTATTACAGGTTGATGGTGACAATAGCCCCATACTGGCCGGCCTGCAGGAGTTTAGGGAACACCTTGGCGGCGAATTGACCATTATGCTGTTAAATAATATTGGCGAGGGCGTTGAAGTACACCAGATTGATACCGACCTGCTTATACAAGCCGGCAAAATATTGAACGATACACAGCATCACCAATTACAATAATAACACGCGAAGGCATGGAGTTATCAGCAGGACATTTAACCTATTGTACAAATATTCATGCCGGCGAAAGCTGGGCCGACCACTTTAATGCCTTAAAACAGAATTTTCCCGAAATAAAAAGTCAGCTATCACCCGGTAAGCCAATGGGCATTGGCCTGCGCCTGTCTAACCAGGCCAGCATCGATATATGACTGGGCGATAACCTGCAACAGTTTAAAAGCTGGTTGAAGGAAACGGGTGCCTATGTGTTTACCATGAACGGTTTCCCGTACGGCGGCTTCCACCATACAAGGGTTAAAGACCAGGTGCATGCCCCCGACTGGACCACTACCGACCGTTTAGCCTATACATTACGCCTGTTCCGCACACTATCTGCTTTACTCCCCGAGGGAATGGAAGGCGGGATATCCACTTCGCCATTAAGCTACAAACATTGGTTTGATACCGAAAATGAAATGGGGCAGGCGAGGATGGCCGCCACAAAAAATATAATATTGATAGCCGAAGAACTGCACTATTTAGAGCAGCAGACCGGCTTTACCATGCATTTGGATATTGAACCGGAACCGGATGGCGTACTGGAAACAGGCAGGGAATTTATAGATTGGTACGAAGCTGAACTGATACCACAAGGCACCCAGCATTTCGCAGAAAAACTGAACATGGGGGCAACCGAAGCGGAAGCGCTGTTGAAACAACATATCACCTTGTGTTATGATGTTTGCCATTTTGCCATAGGCTACGAACCGCACCAGGATATTATAGATGAGCTGGCCGAAAAGGGCATAGCCACCGGGAAAATACAGATAAGCGCCGCGTTGAAAGCTTCATTTACTGCGGAGAATAAACAGGCGGTACTGGATGAGTTCAGTAAGTTTGACGAGCCTACCTACCTGCACCAGGTAATAGCCCGTGCCCATACCGGTGAGCTAATGCGTTACCCGGACCTGCCCGATGCACTTTTATTAGCAGATGATGCTGCCGAATGGCGGGCACATTTTCATGTTCCGGTATTTTTAGAGGATTTCGGGCTGCTGCAGTCCACCCGCGCGGATATTGAAACAGTACTGGATATTCAGCTTAAAAACCCTTTTACCCGCCACCTTGAAGTAGAAACTTATACCTGGGAGGTTTTACCCGAAGCATTAAAAGCCCCTATCGCCAAATCCATCATCCGTGAGCTGGAATGGGTGAAAAATAAATTAACGAACTAACAGAATTTGCTATGAATAAAACGGTTGTCATTGATATTGTTGGCTTATCTACCTCGGTAATTGGGCAGCATACACCTTTTCTTCAAAAATATATTGCAGGCAAAAACTTAAGTACCATTGAGCCGCTTTTGCCTGCTGTTACTACCTCAGTACAATCAACTTACATTACGGGTAAATACCCGGTAGAAACAGGCATTGTTGGTAACGGCTGGTACGACCGTACCGATTGCGAAGTGAAATTCTGGAAGCAAGCTAACAAATTGGTTAGCGGCGAAAAGATATGGGACAAGGCGAAAAAAGAAGACCCTTCGTTCACCTCATCCATGATGTTTTGGTGGTATAATATGTATTCTACTGCCGATTATTCGGTAACGCCGCGCCCGCAATATTTAGCCGATGGCCGCAAAATGCCCGACTGCTACTCGCAACCTGCAGAACTGCGTGATGAGCTGCAGGAAAAACTGGGCCAGTTCCCGCTCTTCCAGTTTTGGGGCCCGGGGGCGAACATTAAATCAAGTAAATGGATAGCTGAGGCGGCCATGCATACCGATGTACTGCACGACCCTACTTTAACGCTTATTTATCTGCCGCATTTAGATTATTGCCTGCAAAAATTTGGCCCCGGCCAGGAAAAAATAGCAAAGGAACTGGCTGAGATAGATACGCTGGTTGAAGAACTGGTTGCATTTTACGAGCAGCGGAATACCCGCATAATCCTGTTATCTGAATATGGCATAGCGCCGGTGAATAACCCGGTGCATTTAAACCGCCTGTTCAGGCAGCATGGCCTGCTGCAAATACGTATAGAGAACGGACTTGAATTGTTGGATCCCGATGCCTCAAAAGCCTTTGTAGTGGCCGACCATCAAATAGCCCATGTGTATATTAACGACCCATCGGTTACCGAACAGGTAAAAGCTTTGTTAAAAACAGTGCCCTCCGTTGAACTTGTACTTGACCGCAAGGCCCAGGCAGAATACCACATTGACCACGAACGCGGAGGCGACCTGGTGCTAATGGCAGCTGAGAATAGCTGGTTTACCTACTACTTTTGGCTGGACGATGCCAAAGCACCTGATTATGCGCGCGTGGTTGACATCCACAAAAAACCCGGTTACGACCCTGTAGAAATGTTCATGACCTCGAAGGCCCGTGCAGGTTATAAGCTGCTGCGCAAAAAAGCAGGTTTCCGCTATGTAATGGATGTGATACCGCTGGATGCCACGCTGGTAAAAGGCTCGCATGGCCGGGTTGGTGTTGATGACCAATATAAAGCGGTGTTAATTACGGAGGGCAAGCCATGGCCATCCCCTGTTACCGCGCCGGATGTTTTTGATGTGATCTGGCAGCATTTAAAGGGCGAATAATTTATCTTTCACCGT
>JBDSIC010000254.1:0-10720 GCA_039918195.1 Mucilaginibacter sp. | reverse complement strand
TTAAAACCAAGTTTGGGGAAAGCTTACATTGGCCGCGCAAAACTACTGGCCGGCAAGGGATTATTTGAAAAAGCCGCAGCAGATATCAGCGTTATTATAAAAGATGTAAAGGGTGATGCCGGTTTATATATTTTAAGGGGTGGCTACTATTTCAAAAACGCTGACTATACCGCTGCACTATCAGATTTTTTACAGGCTATCGCCCTTAAACCAAACAATCCCGACTACTACAACGAAGCAGCTAACACCTATACAGAACAGGGAAACACTACCGCCGCTGATGCGCTATTTGTAAAAGGCTTTACCGTTGCCGGGATGGACACACAAACCCTGCAATGTTATTATGGCAAATTTTTGGTAGGCCAAAAACGCTTTGCCGAAGCCGTTGCCCAGTACCAAAAAGCATTTGCCGGTAACCCGGCTAATTTATATTCTGATGATTACAATAATGCCGCTATCGCCAGTTATAAAACCAACGACCTGGTGAACGCCGAACGCTACGCCGACATCGCCATAAAAAGTGACCCGGATTGTGTGAACTGTTACCTTAACGGCGCATCGGTAGCAATTGACAAGCAGGACTGGAGCAAGCTGCTAACCCTTGCCCGCGCAGCCCTGAAACTGGCACCTGAAAACCCGAATGTAAATATGCTGATGGCCGTAGGCCTTACCCGCACCGGCAGTGCCGAAGAAGGGAAACAATACGAGAACAAAGCAAAAGCATTGAGCGCTAAAAACTAATATATCCCTATCTAAATGAAAAAATATACACTGCTATTATTACTGCTAATCATTTGCTTTACGCAGGCAAAACAGGCAAAGGCACAAACTACGCCCATCGCTCCGGGGCGGGTACCGTTAACTAAAAAGATACAGATAGAAGACGGAACACACTTTATAGTGAACTACTTTAAGCAGTTTGGCAATAACGGCCTGGATAAGTTTGCTAAAACCATTGGGCTTACCCCCGAAGAGACCCTACGTGTATATGAACTGAATAACCCCGATAACGTGCCTGAGGGAATAAAACTGTTAACCAGCAGGCAGGCAAACCTGGGCAACATGCAGCATTATAATGCCTACTTGCTTGGCAAAAGCGGTGGTTTCAGGCTTATTTATATCCCTAAAAAAGAGAACCTGCACATGCCACAGGACATGCAGCCATTAACTGATGAAGGCATGTTCCTGGTGTATAACAAAAGTTACCTGTCGGAAAATATCACCTTGGCCGGCACCCCATTTGGCGGCGCGGCATCTTCAGTAACCGGCGGAAGCGGTGTAACCGCCTCCGGTGTGCAATACAGTACGGCAGATATGAGCGGGTTTGACGGCAGGCTGGGTGTCATGCTTATTTACTATGGTTTTAAATCAAAATACGGGAAACCCAACACGATCAACTCGACCTATATTTACACGGTAAGCGGCAAGCAAAGCGAGCTGAACAAGGATGCGCTATCAGCAATCATCGCAAAAAAAGTATATACTACACACGAATTTGTGGGTTACGAATGGCTGCCCGGCTATGATTATACCAGTGCGGTAGGTTTTTACAAACGCAAAACAGGCAGCGATATGGGCTATTTTAATGGCGGCAGCGTAAGCACCAATGGCGGTGCGCCGCAGCAACAGGGCGCAGTATCTACAGCAGAAGAACCGGTTGTTGAGGCCCCTTACGCGCCCATCAGCAAGCGGTCGGTAGTGTATATGGATTCGTTGTATAATGCTTACTGGAGCCGGATAAACGCTACCGAAGGGAGTTTTTATACCACGCTTGATGCGGTAAAAGATTACAACCCTGCCGCTACCTATATTATGGTAAGCTCGTTAAACAGCGAATACACCGGCAAAGTAACCGTTACCGCTTTTGACATGACCGATGCCGCCAACCCCATTGAGGCAGCCAAAAAAACCTATACCGGCGGCGGGCAAATGATGCTGCTGGAAAACGTCACCCTAAAAAGTACGGCTACCAAAATAGGGTTTGCCATCACTAAAGAAAATAAGGTACGTACTGCCGGTGCCCTGGCCATATACATGAAGCTAAAAGATAGCGCCCCGGTGGCAGTAGAAACATACGACGAGAACCTGAAAAAGATATTAGCCAGTGCCGCTACCGGTTTTATGACCATCCGCAACGGCGAGCGCAAAGATGCAGACGGCAACTCCTACTCGCCCGCATTTATTGACATGGACGCCAGCAACAGCATGATCTACCAAAACCTGCAGTCGAAAAATATGACCTGCAGGCTGGAGTATAGTATGACGGATAATAGCGCGGCCGCAGCCAAAGCTTTAACCGCGGTTATAAAACTAATGGGCGGCAGCGCCGGTAATGGCCAATACACCCGTAAGGAAGGCATGGATAAAGGCTACGAAGTGACCGAATATTACAACCGTGCAGGCAAACAGGTGCTTAAAGTATTGCACAACGAAAGCCTTAAAACCATGGTGTTCAATTTTTATTAAACCAATGGAAATGAATAAACTATTGAAGCTGGTGGTTTATGCAATATTATTTGCAGCACCTGTTTATACACAGGCCCAATGCCTTAGCGGCGACTGCAAAAACGGCACCGGCAAATTCGACTTTGCCTATGCCGTTTACACCGGCGAGTTTAAAAACGGCCTGCCCGAAGGCAAGGGGCTAATGGACTACGGCAATGGCCAAACCTATAATGGCTACTTTAAAAAAGGTGTTGAAGACGGCGAAGGCATACTCACCAAAAAAGGCGTGGCCGCCAAAGTATTTTACCGCAACGGCAAAATAGAAACCCAAACCGCCGCCGTTGTCATTGGCGGCAACACCCCTAAAATGGACGGCTGCACCGGCGACTGTTATAACGGTTACGGCGTAATGAAATTCCCGAGCGGGAATACATATAGCGGCAACTTTAGCAATAGCCAGTTTAGCGGGCATGGCGTTATGGTATTTGCCTCGGGCAACGTGCTTGATGCTGACTTTGCCGGGCACCTGCCGCAAAGCGGCACCTTTACCTATAAGCAGGAGAACGCCACCTTTAAAGGCACCTTTAATGCCGACGGCACACCCCTTACCGGCAGGTACGACTATCCCAACACCGGCACCTACGTAGAAGTAACCAACGGACGGATAACCGCCACACACAACCCCAAACAGGAGGCCGAAGCTGCCGCGAAAGCCGAGCACGACCGCTACTGGATGGTATGCCCTGCCTGCGGCGGCGCCGGCGGCAAATCCATTGCCAGCTCGTGGGAATCATCCCGAAAAACTTATGTGGGTACTATTTATGACGAGTACACTATCACCACCAATTACGGCCCCCCAACACCGCATATTTGTTTAAAATGCAACGGCAAGGGGAGCGTGAAGCGCAGGTAATATTGGGGCATTAAAATACTGAGCACATAATATATCTTATGAAAAAGGAAATTGTATTGATAATCATTGCAGCAATGTTAACCACAGCCGCATTAGCACAGCCGGAATACGACCGGGCGCGCCGCGAAAATGAGCGCAAGGCTGCCGCCCAGCGGGAAAGCGATGCGCAGAACGCCCGCAATAATGCGCCCATTGAAGGCAAATGGGGGCATGCAACCGGCGTGTTTGATAAACGCACTACCGGCGGCAGCGCCCAAATGTCGGCTGAAACAAGGGCCGGCCTGGAGCAGTTGTATGCCGAACGCAGGGCAGAGTCGGAAAGGATAGGCAATCAGGCATCAGAAAACGTACGGAAAGATGCCGGCCAGTTCCAGGCCTATTCAAAATATTATGAGTCGCTTGGCGTATTTAATACGGAAGATGTGCAACGCCTGCGCGACTTCACGTATCATTACCCGGGCAAAGTGAACGAGAACGCCGCCTATTACTTATCATTTAAAGACAGGTACAACCAGCTTCAGCAAGTGGCTGCCACCGGTAGTTTTGACGACGTGATGGCGGCCTTAGAGCCATTTGCCATGCTGCCCCATACCGCATTCGCGGCGCTGCAAAAGCTGGAAAAGCGCTTCCCCGAAAAGCAGCGTACTATCGACCTCGCCAAGCTGCAGGTATTGTATTATTATTATGGCAGCGTGACCTCGCCGGAGGGTTTTAACTCGAATGCCGTTGGTAAATACGGCGCCGGGACTGACCATACAATGATGAGCGACAACTTTTTCCGGCTGGCGCGTATGTACCCGGATTCGGTTGCCCGGATATATTTAGAGAACGACCCATATAAAGACGCGCTTAAGCTGCTGGGGGAAGACCCTAAGAAAAACGCGGCCGAGATATTACGCTTGCAGGATGAATTCCTTAGTTACCCTTCTAAAGAAATTATAGCCAGGGCTGCTGCGCACGGCAGGGAATTTTTGACTGTACAGGAATTGCATGTCCTTAAAAAACTGGCGGCGCTGCACGGTGTGAAACCACTGGACCTTATCTTGCTGCAAAACCCCGGCTCGCCCGAACGGGAAGGTTACTTTACCGGCCGCAGAGAGTATGGCACGCGGTACGAATCAAAAGCAAAGGATTACTTTACACCCCAGCACAAAAGAGCGATAAAAACCCTGGCCGAAGAAGGGGACCCCGAAGCCATGCACCTGTACGGGCTAAGAGTTGCCCAGGGCTGGGAAGATGCCCGAAAAGAAGAATCACTGAAATGGATAAAAGCCGCCGCCGAAAAAGGTGCCCCCCATGCCCAAAAAAATCTCGATGATATTTGCTGGTGGGAAATTAAAGGCCTTAAAGATCATTGCAGCGCGAAAAAATAAGTTAGTGACGAAGTAGGTACTTGAAAGTGTTAAGCACGCATCGCTGGAACCCGCGCGTGTAGCGATAGCGTAACTCGTGGTAACGCAGTAGCTTCCCGGCTTACGGCGGTTAGGAAACCGCCACAATGCCGGCCATGAGTTAAAAACTCGCGGCAGCGAATAAAGTAACTTTACAACATTCCAACAACATTCCAACAACATTCCAACAAAAATCAAGAAAGTTCCACCCACACCGGCGCGTGGTCGCTGCTTTTTTCCCAGCCGCGTACGTGCTTGTCAACACCGGCGGCCTTCAGGCGGGGGGCTACCTGCGGACTTAGTAAGAAATGGTCTATCCGCAGCCCGGCATCGCGGCCGTAGGCATTGCGGAAGTAGTCCCAAAAGGTATATATCTTTTCGCCGGGGTGCAGGGTGCGCAAGGCATCGGTCCAGCCCTGGTCAACCAGCGTTTTAAAGGCGGCCCGCGTTTCGGGGCGAAAGAGGGCGTCGTCAACCCAGCGTTCGGGCTTGTATACATCAAGTTCGGTAGGCATTACGTTATAGTCGCCGGTAAGCACTACGGGTATACCCTTGCTGTATAACATGGCGGCATGTTCTGTCAGCCGCTGAAACCAGGCCAGCTTATAATCAAACTTGGGGCCCGGCGCGGGGTTGCCGTTAGGCAGGTACAGGCAGCCGATGATCATGCCGTTAATCAGTGCTTCAATGTAGCGGCTGTGCAGGTCGTCGGGGTCGCCGGGCAGGTCGCGGGTAACCTCTTTTATTTCGAGGCCGCGCGCCAGTATGGCCACGCCGTTCCAGCTTTTTTGCCCGTGCCAAATGGCGTTGTAACCCGCATCGGCAATAGGCTGTTCTGGGAATTTTTCCTGCGGGGCCTTTAGTTCCTGCAGGCAAACAACATCGGGCTGTGTTTCGGCAAGCCAGCGCAGCAGTACAGGCAGGCGGCCATTTACACCGTTAACATTATAGGTGGCTATTTTCATTATTTTGGCAGATATTAATATACTTCAAATGTATTAAATGGATATGGGGGAGAAAAGTTTTAGTTTTTAGCCTCACCCGTTAACGTTTGTAGTATAAGCACAGCCTGTGGCACCCTCTCCAATTGGAGAGGGTTTGTATGGCATTGCCAATTGTACTGCCTTTGATGGGTGAGGCTGCCCGCTAACATTTATATAACCCCTCTTTTCACCATCAATATAAAAAGATGTTTAAAAACTTGTTTTATTAGGCAAAATACAGCACCATGTATATACAGGTTTTTTCGGTACTTCGCTTATATTTATAAATTACCGTAAAGGCATATGCTACGCCCGGTAATCCAATTGATAAAACGGTTTAAAATTTATGCAAAGGCTTGGTTATATATTTCTTGTTGTTTTCGGGTTGGCAGGTGCACTGTACTCTTGCAACCCCTTTGCAAAAAGCGGTGAGGCCGCTGTGAGTATGCCCGATAGCGTGAGTTATAATTTTGATATCAGGCCAATATTATCCGACAAGTGCTATGCCTGCCATGGCCCCGACGCCAATAAGCGCGAGGCGGGTTTAAGGCTGGACAAAGCGGATGAAGCCTACAAGGCATTAAAAGAAAACCCCGGCGCGCACGCGCTGGTAGCCGGCAAGCCGGAACTGTCTGAGGTATTTTTACGCATTAGCACCAAGGATTCGAGCCAGATGATGCCGCCGCCAAACTCCAACCTTAAATTACTGCCGCACGAGATAGACCTGATAGAGAAGTGGATAAAACAAGGTGCTAAGTATGAGAAGCACTGGTCGTTTGTAGCGCCGAAAACCCCGGCTATACCTGTAGTTGAAAACAAGGAATGGCCAAAAAACGAGATAGACTATTTCATCCTGCAAAAGCAGGAACAAAAAGGCCTTGAGCCCAACCCCGAAGCCGACAAGGAACGCCTGCTTAAACGCGTAAGCCTTGACCTTACCGGCCTGCCCCCCACCTTAAACATGATGAACGGCTTTATGGCGGATAACAGCCCCAAAGCCTACGAAAAGGTGGTTGACCAGCTGCTAAAAAGCCCTGCCTACGGCGAGAAGATGGCGCTGCACTGGCTTGATGTGGCCCGCTACGCGGATTCTCACGGTTACCAGGATGATAACTACCGCAGCCAGTGGCCCTGGAGGGATTGGGTGATACATGCCTATAACGAAAACCTGCCCTACGATAAATTTATTACCTGGCAAATTGCCGGCGACCTGCTCCCCAATTCGACCAAAGAGCAGCTGCTGGCTACAGGCTTTAACCGCAACCACAAAATAACCGAGGAAGGCGGGGTGATTGATGAGGAATATCGCGTGGAGTATGTTACCGACCGTACCAATACCTTCGGCAAGGCGCTGCTGGGCGTAACCCTGGAGTGTGCCCATTGCCACGACCATAAGTACGACCCTTTCTCGCAAAAGGAATATTACCAAATGTTCTCGTTCTTTAATAATGTAAAGGAAGTGGGGTTTGAGTCGCTGGTGGGCGGGCCCGAAACCTGGGCTAAGAAACCCAAAATGGAAATAACCAACGAGGATGTAAAGTCGATACTGAAATTTGTGAATAAGCCGGATACCACCAACCTCATCGTATCCGTAATGGGCGATAATACCGACAGCGTACGCAAAACATATATACTCAAACGCGGGGTTTACGATAATCACGGCGACCAGGTACAGCCCGGTGTGCCGGTAGCGATACTGCCTTTCAGCAACAAATACCCAAAAAACCGGCTGGGCTTAGCCGAATGGGCGACGGACAAGCGTAACCCGCTAACATCACGTGTGTTTGTAAACCAGGTATGGCAGGAGTTCTTCGGCAAAGGCATTGTAAAAACCTCTGGCGACTTTGGTATGCAGGGCGAGTTGCCAAGCCACCCCGCCCTGCTCGACTGGCTGGCTTCGGATTTTATGAGCCACGGCTGGGATACCAAACGGTTGGTAAAACAGATAGTCACCTCTGCTACCTACCGGCAGTCGGCAGTAATAACTAAAGACAAATTGGCGGCAGACCCGGATAATATCCTGTTAGCGCGCAGCCCGCGCTACCGTATTAAAGCTGAATTTATTAAGGACCTGGTATTATCCAGCAGCGGGTTGTTAAATAAAACCATTGGCGGGCCAAGCGTAAAACCATACCAGCCGGCAGGCTTGTGGGAAGCAGCAGCTTCTACAGGCGGCAGTTTGGGTATACTGGGCAGCTACAAACAGGCGCATGGCGCGGGGCTATACCGCAGGGGTATGTACACCTTTATTAAACGTACGGTACCGCCGCCGTCCATGGGCATATTTGATGCCAGTAACCGCGACCAGTGCGAGGTAAAACGGCAAAGCACCAACACCCCCTTGCAAGCACTTGCCATGATGAACGACCCGATGGTGCTTGAGGCCGCGCGTGTATTGGCGGCCCGCCTTCAGCAGGAAAAAAGTACCGGGGAAGAAAAGATAAACAAAGCCTTCCACCTGATTATATGCCGTACGCCGGGCCAAAAGGAATCGGCATTGCTAACGGACCTGTACAACTGGCGGCTGCAAGGCATCACGCCCCAAAAGGCAGCAAAACTACTTGCGGTTGGCGAATATCCTATCCCAAAAAACATTGATAAAGTTAAGCTGGCAGCGTTGATGCAAGTGATAGTGAATATATATAACCTGGAAGAAACCATTACCAAAACATAGTTATGGCAAAAGAATTTGTAGAGCATATACTGAACCAGAACAGGCGCCGCTTTTTATCAAAATTAAGTTTGGGGTTAGGCAGCGTAGCATTAGGCTCGCTGTTAGTACCCGATTTGTTTAGCGGCTTAGGTGCCGAGGAGGCGGGGCTTCCTCCCGGCATACCTCACTTTGCACCAAAAGCGCAGCGGGTTATCTATCTTTTTCAAAATGGCGCGCCATCGCAGCTGGAATCATTTGATTATAAACCCAAGCTGCGCGAAATGTGGGGGCAGGAACTCCCGGCATCAGTACGCATGGGGCAAAGGCTTACGGGTATGACCTCGGGACAGGCGTCGTTCCCCCTCGTTGGGTCCTTTGTTGATTTTAAGCAGTACGGGCAATCGGGGGCTTGGGTGAGCGACCTGTTCCCCTACACCTCGAAAATTGTTGATGACCTTTGCATCGTTAAATCGATGTATACTGAAGCCATTAACCACGACCCGGCGCTAACGTTCTTCCAAACCGGTGCACAGCAGGGCAACAGGCCAAGCATGGGCGCCTGGTTAAGCTATGGGTTGGGCAGCGAGAACAAGAACCTGCCAGCCTTCACCGTGCTGCTTTCGCGCGGCAAGGGTGTGGGGCAAGGCGTCTATTCTAAACTTTGGACCAACGGTTTTCTTGATTCTATCCACCAGGGTGTTCAGTTCAGCAAGGGTGAAGAGCCGGTGCTTTACCTAAACGACCAGGATGGGCTAAATAAAGCGGAACGCCGCAAAATGCTGGACAACCTCGCGGCAGTAAACCAACTGTCGTACGAGGAAATGGGCGACCCCGAGATAAATGCCAAGATACAACAGTACGAAATGGCCTACCGCATGCAAACCGCAATCCCCGAAGTTACGGACGTATCCAAAGAACCTGATGATATTATTAAGATGTACGGGCCCGACTGCCTGGTGCCGGGTACTTATGCCGCTAACTGTTTGCTGGCGCGAAAACTGTCGGAAAACGGGGTGCGTTTTGTACAGTTGTACCACCAGGGATGGGACCAGCATGGCAACCTGCCCGGCGATATGCGCAAACAGGCAATGGACGTAGACCAGGCATCAGCAGCACTGATAACCGACCTGAAACAGCGTGGATTACTCGACGAAACGCTGGTGATATGGGGAGGGGAATTCGGACGGACAAACTACAGCCAGGGGGTGCTTACGAAAGACAATTACGGTCGCGACCATCACCCGCGCTGCTTCAGCATCTGGATGGCGGGCGGCGGTATAAAGCCGGGAGTGTATGGCGAATCGGACGATTTTGGATATAACATTGTTAAAAACCCGGTGCATGTGCACGATTTCCAGGCAACGGTATTAAACCAACTGGGCTTGGACCATGAAAAATTAATTTACAAGCACTTAGGCCGCCGTTACCGATTAACCGACGTATCTGGCAAGGTTGTGAGAGATATAATAGCCTGATAGCAGTTTTATACTATTTATGAGAAATAACCTGAAGGGTTTAGCCGGGAGCTTATTATTCTTCCTTAATATCTTCATCATTTTTTTATTACTGTTTGAATGGAAAATGAACGTACCGCACTGGCTTGTGCCTGTGGGGCGCATGCATCCGATGATACTGCACTTTCCTATCGTGATACTGATGCTGTCAATGGTGTTGGAGTTCTTCCGTTTTAAAGAGGAATATAACAACCATGACTTTTATAAAAGCTTCACCTCAAACTTATTACTTACAGGCGCACTTTCAGCAGCCATTACGGTTATCATGGGGCTTTTCTTATCAAAAGAAGAAGGCTATACCGGTAATATACTACAATGGCATAAATGGACCGGCGTAAGCATTGTTTTTGTAACATCCCTTATCTATTGGTACCGCGATGCGGCCTGGTATAAAACACGGGTAGCCAGGTCCGCTGCCGTACTTACAATATTTTTCCTCATAGCAGCCGGGCATTACGGCGCAGCCTTAACGCATGGCGACGATTTTGTATTAGGCCCCGTAATGAATACCGGGCAGGAAAAGGTGCCGCTGGAACAAGCTTTATTGTATGATGATGTAGTTAAGCCTATCTTTCAAAGTAAATGTGTAAGCTGCCATAATGCCGATAAGATAAAAGGCGGATTATTGCTCACCGACCCCGAAGCCATTATGAAAGGCGGTAAAAACGGCAACTTCATTGTTGCTGGCAAGCCCGAATTAAGTTTGTTATTAAAGCGCGTCCACTTACCCCAGGAAGACAAGGAACACATGCCGCCCAAAGGCAAAACCCAGCTTACCGACCAGGAGGCCCTGCTGCTGTATTTATTGGTAAAGGCTAATG
>JBDSIC010000253.1:0-3310 GCA_039918195.1 Mucilaginibacter sp. | reverse complement strand
CAGAAGTTAGAAATAAACAGCATAGGCAACTTTACAGATGGTTACCCTATTACCAAGTGGAAAAATATCACTTCCACAGGGGCAGCCGGCTCAGACCCCGGTAAAGTGTTTGTTGATACCGACTTCCCGGTATTCCGTTTGGCTGATGCTTATCTGATATATGCTGAATCGGTATTACGCGGCGGCGGTGGTGGCAGTGCTGCAACAGCTTTAACGTATGTTAACTTACTGCGTACACGTGCTTATAAAGGCAGTACAGCTGCTAACCTTAATGCTGGTCAGTTAACGCTTGGTTTTATTTTGAATGAAAGAGGCCGTGAATTTATGTGGGAAGGCCAGCGTCGTACAGACCTTATCCGGTTTAAGAAATTTACCGGTGCCGATTATATATGGCCATGGAAAGGTGGTGTTAAGGCAGGCAGTACAACCGTACCGGCTTACCGCGATATATTCCCAATACCATATTCAGACCTGGTTGCCAACCCTAATTTGAAGCAAAACCCGGGATATAATTAATTCGCCCGGTTAATATTTAATATATAGTGAGTGTGTGAAAATGCAATGATGGCCGCACGGTTAGCCGTGCCGGCCATCAATTGTAAATGTTAGAATGAGTTCCCGTAGCAGGAGGACAATATATTTGTGAATGAATATGAGCGGCAGAAGGAGATTTATTAAACAAGTCGGTTTATTAGGCTCGGCTATGGCAATTGCACCCGCATTTGCACTATCACATAAAAAACAGGCAGGCCTGCAGTTATATACCCTTGGCGATATAAACAAGGATGTAAACGGCTCCATGAAAAAGGTAGCCGCGGCAGGATATAGTTTGGTAGAAACGTCGGGCTATACCGAAGCGAACAGGTTTTGGGGCGTTGCTGCAAAGGAGTTTAAAACCATCATTAACAATAATGGTCTTACCTCGCCAAGCGGACTATATGGCATTGATATGAAGGGCGACTTTGAGGACCTTAAAAAGTTTATTGAAGCTGCTGCTACGGTAGGGCAAAAATATTTGGTTGCACCCTGGCTGTATGAAGAGTGGCGCAAAACTGCGGATGATTACAAAACCATAGCCCACAAGCTGAACGAGGCCGGCGAGCTTACCAAAAAAGCCGGTATCCAAATGGCTTACCATAACCACGATTTTGAGTTTAAAGATTTTGGCGGCAAAAACGGCCTTGATATACTATTGGAAGAAACCGACCCCCAACTGGTAAAAGTAGAAATGGATATTTACTGGATAGTACGCGGCGGCGGCGACCCGGTAACCCTGTTTAAAAAATACCCCGGCAGGTTCCCATTGTGGCATGTAAAGGATATGGACAAAATCGATTCTAAACGAAATACCGAAGTAGGTACAGGCACGATAGATTTTAAAAACATATTTGCCCACGCTAAACTTGCAGGGCTTGATTATCCCTTTGTTGAGCAGGAAAACTTTACAATAGACCCTTATGAAAGCATTGCCAAAAGCGCGGCGTATTTAAAAAGTATTTATTAAGCGTTAGAATATTCCTTAAAATACTGTAGCGGCGTTTTATTGATGATGGATTTAAAGCACCTGTTAAAGTTAGACAGGTTGTAAAAACCACTTTCGTAACAAACCTGGCTGATGCTCAGCTTATTCTCGATAAGCAGCTTACAGGCATAGCCAATACGTATTTCTGACAGGAATTGCCAGTATGTTTTTAGGGTACGGGTTTTAAAATACCGGCAAAAGGAGTGAGGGCTAAGGTTCACCATACCGGCTACTTCCTTTACCGTTATCTTTTGCTTGAAATTGTTAAAAGTGTACAGGTAAATGTCGTTTATCTTATCGGTATTGGTTAGGTTATAGGTTTTTGAGAAGCCGCTGCTTGATAACGTAGTGCAGCAGGATGAAGAGGCGATAAGTTCCAGCATATTAAGTAGGTATTCGATTCGTTTTACGCCATGCACGTTCAATATATCCTCCATCTTTTTTTGCACTTGCAGGCGTGTCTTCCCCTGTATTTTTATGCCGAGGCGGGCCCTGTCAAAAAGTTCACGGATGCATTTTAGTTCGGGCAGGTCGGTAAAAGGGCCGCCCCAAAAGTTCTCGTTAAAATGTATGGCAACGGCCTCAATGTGCAGGTCAGAGTCTTTATCAAAGTAAACGGAATCATTTCGCCACATGTGCGGCAGGTTCGATCCTAATAAAATAATGTCACCATCGTCAAATTCCTCCAGGCTGTCGCCTACCAGGCGAATGCCACGGCCTTTGCGTATCATAGTAAGTTCCAACTCGGGATGATAGTGCCAATGATTGTAAAGAAAGGGCAAAATATCCTCGCGTATGCTAAAGGAGTAATCTTTGCCGACATCTACTTTACGTAAAATTGCTTTCATCGCGTCAATTATAGAATAAAAAATCGGAAAAGTAAATGCTAATATAGTATCAAAACAGGATAATAATTCAAAGTTTTCTACATGGATAAATTCCGTATTTTGCAGCTCATATTCACCCGTTAAATCTTTCGCAAATGTTGATCAGTGGCAGGCACTTTATAGGATACTCACGTTCAGGTACTAATTCCGAAAAATTTGACGGAACGGTAGCAGATGAAAAAGGGGAGCTGTATTCATTTTTTGAAGCTACTGACGACGAAGTTAGTTTAGCCTGCTGCAAAGCAGCCGAAGCCGCGCCGATATACAAACAACTTACATATATAAAACGGGCAGAGTTTCTTGAGAAAATAGCCGAAGAAATAGTAAACATCGGCCCCGCGCTGATAGAAATAACCCAAAAGGAAACCAACCTGCCCGAAGCCCGGTTATTAGGTGAGCGCGACCGTACGACCAACCAGCTAAAATTTTTTGCCAAAATGCTTCGCGAAGGCAACTGGCTGCGTGCCGTTATCGACCTGCCCAATGCCAATATCCCCGCTAAAACCGACCTACGCCAAATGCAGGTGCCAATAGGCGTAACGGGCGTTTTTGGCGCCAGTAATTTCCCCTATGCTTTTTCAGTTGCCGGCGGCGATACGGCATCTGCATTGGCTGCGGGCTGCCCGGTAGTTTATAAATCGCATCCAGGCCACCCGGTAACTTCCGAGCTTATTGCCGGTGTTATTATAAATGCGGCACAAGTAACAGGTATGCCCGATGGCGTATTCTCGCTGTTGCAGGGCGCTGCGCATCATGTGGGTTTAAGTATTGTTCGGCATCCTTTGGTAAAGGCTATCGGTTTTACAGGTTCATATTTGGGCGGCAAGGCCTTGTTTATTGAAGCATCGCGCCGCGAGGAACCTATTCCTGTATATTCGGAAATGGGCAGTGTAAACCCGGT
>JBDSIC010000252.1:0-4881 GCA_039918195.1 Mucilaginibacter sp. | reverse complement strand
ACCCCGTCAAATATTATATTTAATGGAACAAACCGTTGAACAAAAGCTAAAAGCTTTATACGATTTACAATTAGTACATACTAAGATCGATAAAATACGCCAGGTGCGTGGCGAATTACCTGTAGAGGTTGCCGACCTGGAAGATGATGTTGCAGGCCTTGAAACCCGTATACAGAAATTGAAGGCTGAACTGGATGATATCGAAGATGATATTGTTACCCGCAAAAACCTGATTAAGGATTCACAGGCTAACACCAAAAAATACGAAACACAGCTTAACGAGGTAAAGAACAACCGCGAGTACGATGCTATATCAAAAGAAATAGAGATACAGGGCCTTGATATACAGGTTAGCGAGAAAAAGATAAGGGAATACGCCTTTGAAATAGCTAATAAAACCCAGATCTACGAAAAAGCCCTTGCCGATCTGGAATCACGCAAAAGCGACCTTGATGCTAAAAAAGCAGAGTTAGGCACTATTACTGCCGAAACTGAAAAAGAAGAGACAGAACTGGTTGGATTGGCTGACAAAGCTACAGAAGGCATAGAGGAGCGTTTATTAATAGCTTACAATCGCCTGCGCAGAAATGCTAAGAACGGTTTGGCTGTAGTAACTATCCAGCGCGATTCATGTTCAGGATGTTTTAACCAGATCCCGCCTCAACGCCAGTCTGACATTCGTCAACGCAAAAAAGTAATTGTTTGCGAGCATTGCGGTCGTATATTAGTTGATGAGCAAATGGCTTTAGAAACTGAAGAAGTATAGTTACAAATAAGATATTTAAACAAAAAAAGCGCCCATCAGGCGCTTTTTTTGTTTAATCTAAGCATTGCTTTTTCGCTTTAAAAAATAGCTTACAATATTACATATCATAAAACCAAGCACAATACCACAGACAATTGGCGAAATCGCTAAAACGTTTTCTATGCTCATTATTAGTTAATTAGGACTATCAAGATAGAAAAATATATTTCAAATAGCAATACATAAATATTAATATTTTAAAGCGCGTATTATTAAAACATATTCGTTTGCTTTTAAATTTTTCAATGTAAATAACGAGGTATAGCAAAGTGCATAGTATATAACACTTAGTAATAAATATAGAATTTGAACTTTTGAACTTTCCAACCTTTAAACATTACAACGATAACTAAAACATACTCGTCTGCTTTCCATTCCTTGGGGTAAATAACGTATGATCAAACGGGGGCATTTCGCGCCCGGCCATAAATCGGTTGGTAGCCATCCGGAACATTTGGTGTATAGATTCAGCTATTTTACCGTCACCGCTCATGCGGCGGCCAAAATCGCTGTCGTTTAGTTTACCGTTGTGGCAAGCCTTTATCATGTTCAGCACCTTTTCGGCCCTGTCGGGGAAGGCCTTGTGTATCCAGTCGGTAAATAGTTCGGCAATGGCGCCGTTAAGCCTTACAATGGTAAACCCTGCGGCTAAGGCACCCCTGTCGGCCGCGGCCTTTATAATATCCGGCACTTCGTTACTGTTCAACCCCGGGATGATGGGTGCGGCCATTACCCTTACCGGAACATTGCATTGCGATAGCTTTTGGATTACTGCTAACCGTCCGGTAGCAGTAACTGTACGTGGTTCCAGCTTTTGCCGCAGCTGTTCATCAAGCGAGGTAATAGATACGTTAACGTGCACCAAATTTAACTTAGCCATTTCGGTCAAAATATCCAGGTCGCGCAGGATAAGGTTGTTTTTGGTGATAAAGCTTACCGGGTTGCGATATTTTAAAAATACTTCGAGTAGGCCGCGGGTTATTTTAAGCCTGCGCTCAATAGGCTGGTAGCAATCGGTGTTGCCCGATAGTACAATACACACAGGCTCATAATTTTTTTTGTTGAAATATTGTTCCAGCAGCTGAGGGGCGTTGCGCTTTACTATGATCTTTCGCTCAAAATCAAGCCCGGCACTAAAGCCATAATACTCGTGTGTATTGCGCGCATAGCAGTAAATGCAGCCATGCTCGCAGCCCTGGTAAGGGTTTATGGAGTGCATATGGCTCAAATCCGGACTGTTTGATTCGCTGACTATCTTTTTAGGGTTTTCCTCAAAAAGCTGCGTGGCCGTATTTTCATGCAATGGCTCGTCTAACCCTTCAATGTGCTCTAATACGTATTTATTTTTTAAAAATTTGTTGTGGGTGTTTACCTGCGCCCCCCGCCCCTTAAAAAAGTCGGGATTATCCTCATGTGCCATAAAACAAATTTGCTAATAATTTTAGCAAGTTACAATTCTATCATCTTATTTTTTATGGCGTATAAAACAAGGCCTACACGACTTTTTATCTGCAGTTTTTCAAAAAGCTGGTCGCGGTAACCGTCAACAGTGCGCACGCTTACACACATTTGGTCGGCAATTTCTTTGTACGTGAGTTCGGTGCCGGCAAGGCGCAAAAACTCCAGCTCGCGGCTGTTTAGTTTAACATCGTTGCGATGTTCGTTAAAATTGTTGATGAGGTGGCGGGTGACAAATTCAGGATAATATACCTCACCTTGTGCTACCCTTTTTAAAGCCTGTTCAAATTCCTGTGGTTCGGCATCTTTCAGCAGGTAACCTTTCACGCCAATTTTCACCATCGCCAGTACCTTTTCGGCATCCTCGAACATGGATAATACAATGATGCACACATCAGGATAGTTAGAACGCAGCCACTGAGCAGTAGTTATGCCGTCCATCACAGGCATATTAATATCCAGCAATACAATATCAGGTTTGTTTTTTGGCGATATTTTCCGGCTTAGTTCTTCGCCGTTAGCGGCCTCGAACAAAATATTATACCCCTTAAAATTATTGATAAGGGATACGATACCGCTTCTGAAAAGGCGATGGTCATCAACCAGGGCTATTTGGATAGTTTCCGTTAGCATAGTTTTCACGGGTAATTGGGTCAAGCGAAATTTTTATACAACAACCCTCACCCGGCAAGCTATCAATTGTAGCCGAACCGCCGATAAGCGCTGCCCTGTTGTCCATGTTTTTCAATCCCGAACCGCTGTTCTCTTTCAGCTTATCTGCCACCGAAAAACCTGCACCATCATCTTCAATGGTCAAAGTAAACAAATCAGCGGCATAAATCAAACTGATACGCAAATTCCTTGCATAGGCATGCTTAAAAGCATTGTTAAGCGCTTCCTGGAAAATGCGGAATAATACCAGTTCTTTTTGCCCGTCCATTTCATAAACTTCGCCGGTAGTATGCAAATGTGTTTTGATGATATCGCTCTTGTTGATCCTCTCCAGTTCAAGCGCGATGGCCTGTTGCAAGCCAAGTGTTTTTATCCGCTCAAAACTCAGGCTTTTAGAAAGGTCGCGCAAATCGGTAATGGCTTGTGCCACCAGTTCGCGGTTCTCGTCTATCTTTTGATTTTTTTGCTTGTCATCCATTTTTTTGGCTGATGCCAGCGACAGCTTAACGAAGGAAAGTACCTGCCCGATGTTATCATGTATCTCCCGGCTTACGTGGGTCAAGGTTTGTTCCTGTATCTCTAATTGCGCTTTAAGCAACTCCTGGTCAAACTGCGCCTGTAGCTGGGATTTTTCAGTAATGTGCGAGTTGTGTTTTTTTTGATAAAAAAAGAGGAAACTGACAATAAATATCCCCAGCAGCAGTAACATGATAGTGCCGGCAATTATCAGTACGATAACTTCTTCTTGTTGAAACATAAAAAAGATATGGATAAACAAGAATACAAAATTAAATTGGCCATATTGGATATTACCAGCCAAAGCATATAATAGTTATAATTTTTTTTGGCCGTCATATAGGTAAAGGCGGCAAAAAACATAAACTCGGCCAGGCAAAAGAAGAGCAGGCCGGTGTTTATCCAAAAAGCTGGCAGCCTGATAAGGGATAAATGCTCGCCCGACCTTCGCATTAATTGCGAGAAAAACATACATACCAATACAATCAGTACCACATATTGCACCAGTATAGCAATGGTTCCCAAATCCCAAAAGCCCTGTATCGCAAAAACATCTACCACCGTAAATAAAAAGGCCGATAGCACTAATATTACTAAACGTGCCCTTAGTTTTTTGTCTAAGAGCACGATGAGCAGGCAACTATAGAATAAAAATTCAATGCTGATGATGATATTGGTTATCCAGGCATTGCTTTTATTAATTACAAACAGGTAAAAGAATGACCCTAATTCATACAGCACTATCAATAACAGGTACGGCAAAAAAAACACATATGGCGTTCGTTCAATCTTTTTATATTGAATTATTACAATAACTAAGGCCAGGACTTCAAAAACAAAAGAAAGATTTTGCAGCATAGAAGATTATTTAAGGGCAATTATTAGGCGGGCAAATAATAGCGTGGTTTAAACCACCACCGGGCCTGGATACGGGCTCGCTGGTTAAAGCCATTGTCTTTTGCGCCGGCGGATCAAACAGCTGGTCCTGGTTTACCCCGCGGACATTTTTTGTAGCTACCAAAACAACGGTTAGCTTATCATCATATTCGGTTGGCATAATAGCGGTATCATGTACACCCAAATATATCCGTAGCCCATCAGCATCGTTCAGATCTAAAAACTCTTCAATAGCTTTCCGGGAGAACCATAGGCTTTTGGAATCAATTTTTGGGTCGTGGTCTTGTACAGTATTACTGCCTTTGCGTACCCTCTTAACTTTTTGCTGGTAATTGGCTATCAGCTTATCCAGTTGTGCTTTGCTAACATAGGGGTCTTTGTTTTCTTGTTCAGGATTCATAATCATGGGATAATTAGGTTTTAATATTTATTAAATATAGTTTAAGGTTATAAAAGTACTCATGCTTCCAAAAAAAAGCGCACCGTATTTTCACGGTATTTTTATACGGTAAAAAGCCAAAAAATTCCGTGAA
>JBDSIC010000251.1:0-8751 GCA_039918195.1 Mucilaginibacter sp. | reverse complement strand
CAAAGAAATTTTCCATCTTGCCTGCGGGTTGAAAAGTAACCGTCATCTTACCTTTTTCTGAAACCTGAGTCCACGCATGTGGAACTTTCATCGGCAGGAAAATACTATCACCCGTAGAAAGATGATATTTATCATCACCCACTCTGAAATAGTATTCTCCCTCCAATACATAAAATATTTCATCCTGCGCATAATGGATATGCAAAGGCGTCCCTCTGCCTTGCGAAAGACTTGTTTGTTCAAAAACTGCAATATTTCCATCAGTGTCTGTTCCGGATACTTTAACATCCAGGATATTTGCATTAACACCTTTTAGTTTAATATGTCCATGCAACCGACCCTCTCCTTTATTGGTTTTAAAACCTTTTTCTATTTTCATATTATTTTGCTTGTCGAAAGATTTCCCAACCAATGGTATAGATGCAAGTGTTAGCACATTCGAAATAAAAATTTTTCTCTTCATTTTTAATACTGAGTTAAAGACTGTAAAATGATTTGTAGATTGAAGCTATATAAAAGTAGATAATACATTAAACAATTGAAAATAAAATAGATATGCTGAATCAGCCAATCGCTTCAAATCAGCGATAAATTTTGATGCTATATGTACCGCCAGGCAAGCAAAAGCCTCTCATGAAAATGTGAGGCTTTTTTATATGAAATATTATCGCTTAATGTGTCCAAGTTGGTTCGGTAAATAATATGACGATAATATTTGATTAGAGCACTAATTCCTTAAAATAGTATTAATCAAATCTTTCCGCAGCTTTTTGTGTTTAAACATCAAACACATAAATTGCACAAACAAAAATAGCTAAAAATGAAATTTACCTACTACGGCCACTCGTGCTTTGCAGTACAAATCAATGAAAAAAACATACTGTTTGACCCATTTATCACCCCAAACGAACTGGCAAAAAATATTGATGTAAACTGCATTCCAGCTGATTATATATTTGTTTCGCACGGGCATTTCGACCATGTAAATGATGCGGTAAGCATTGCCAAACGTACAGGCGCCAAGGTAGTAGCTACCTGGGAAGTAAAGGACTGGTTTATCAAGAATGGTGTAGACAATGTACATCCGCTAAACCCCGGAGGTCAGTGGGCCTTTGATTTTGGCTCGGTAAAGGCCGTGGTGGCACACCACTCCAGCAGCATGCCTGATGGCAGTTATGGCGGTGTGCCCTGTGGCTTTGTTTTTAAAACCACCGAGGGCAATTTCTATTATGCGGGCGATACAGCGCTTACCCTTGATATGCAGTTGATACCTAAATGGGCTATTCCTGATTTTGCCGTGCTGCCAATAGGCGACAGCCTTACCATGGGTATTGATGACGCAATTGAGGCCGCTAAAATGGTAAATACCAAACATGTTATTGGCGTGCATTACGATACCTTCGGCCTTATCATGGTCGATCATCAAAAAGCTTTTGAAAAATTTAGCGCGGAGGGTTTAACATTGCATTTGCCGGCTATTGGTAGTACTATTGAGGTTAATTAATATATTAAACCTGTAAAAATATTAACCAAGTTCCGCGTAAGAGTGTGAAGGGGCTGACTCGTGCTATTGAAGCATTAGTCGGCCCCTTTTGTTTAAGCTGCGCAATACTTGCACTAAAACAGGACTATGATAGCTAAGTTGAACACACATTTATTGGGCAAAAATCGATTGAAATAACTTTTTTACAATGATATGCTGTATTAAATTCTTAATATTATGGCATCAATTAGAAACCAGCTGTAAAGCCTGTGTTTTATCTAACCACGTAATAATGAAAAAAAATATTTCATTTATCGGCCTATCGGCCTGTATCCTGCTGTCGGCTTGCGATCCGGCAAAAAAAGATGGTGAAACCGTTATATCGGCAACTGCAAAGCAGCCTGTAGATTATATAAACCCCTTTATAGGTGCCAGCACCAAAGCCGGCGAAAATCAAACTGAGTTTTTCCCGGGTAAAACATTTCCGGGTGCGGCAACGCCTTTTGGGCTGGTACAGCTAAGTCCTAATACAGTAACAGGCGGCGACAATGCGTCCGGCTATAGTTATGAAAATACCAGCATTGAAGGATTTTCGGTGATGCACTTAAGTGGCACAGGCTGGTATGGCGAGTTAGGTAACTTTATGGTAATGCCAACAACAGGCGAAATGAAAACCGTAGCCGGCAGAATAGGCAAAGAGGCCGAAGGCTGGCGGTCTGACTATGAAAAAGACAATGAAAAGGCTACAGCCGGGTATTATTCGGTAATGCTGGATAAATACAAGGTACGGGCCGAAATGACCGTTGCTCCGCACAGCGGCATTATGCGTTTTACCTTCCCCGAAAACAAGCAATCGCGCATACAGATAGACCTGGCGCGCAGGATAGCGGGCACATCAGTACTACAAAATGTTAAAGTATTAAATGACAGCACCATACAAGGCTGGATAAAATGTGATCCTACAGGTGGCGGCTTTGGTAACGGGGATGCCAATACGCATTACACTGTTTATTTTTATGCTAAGTTCAGCAAGTCGTTAAAAGACTTTGGCGTTTGGAGCGCTGATATTCCTGATGGCTGGATACGTAAACGCGATGAAGTGGTGAGCGATAAATATGTGCAGCAGGTTGCAAAGGCCGCTGTATTAAAGGGCGCTACCGAGAATGAAGGTAAACATTTGGGCTTCTATACCCAATTCGCAACCAAAGCCGATGAGCAGGTTTACCTAAAGATTGGGCTTTCATTTGTAAATATCGAGGGAGCTACAGAAAACCTTAATAGTGAAATTACCGGCTGGGATTTTGATAAGGTACACCAGGATGTACGCAAATCGTGGAACGACCAGTTAAGCAAACTATTGGTTGAAGGCGGTACCGAAGATGAGAAAACAATATTTTACACCGGCATGTACCATACCATGCTCGACCCGCGTTCGGTGGTGGATGTAAACGGCAACTATAATGGCGGCGATGGTAAAATTCATAAGGCAACCAGCTTTACCAAGCGCAGCACATTCAGTGGCTGGGATGTGTTCAGGAGCCAGTTCCCGCTGCAGTCTATTATTAATCCCACCGTAGTTAATGATGAGATAAACTCGCTGGTTGAGCTGGCTGATGAAAACAATAAACACTATTTAGAAAGATGGGAAATATTAAATGCCTATACCGGCTGTATGCTGGGCAACCCGGCTGTAAATGTGATTGCCGACGCTTATGCTAAAGGCATACGCGGTTTTAACGTTGCTAAAGCTTACGAGTATGCCCGCAACACCTGCGAGCGTTCGGGCAATGGCGACAAAGGCTACGCTGTACTTTGCGATCCGAAGAAAGAAGCTGTTGGCTATGCAGGTTCGCCGTTCAGTATTTCCAATACGCTTGAGTTTAGTTATTCGGAGTGGTGTTTGGCTCAACTGGCAAAAGCGCTTGGTAAAAAAGAAGACGAAGCTAAATACATGAAACGCTCAAAAAGCTACGTGAATGTTTGGGATAAACAAAGCGGCTGGTTCAGACCTAAAAATGAAGACGGTACCTGGGAAGCACTACCAAAGGAAGGCCGACTGAAGCAATTTTATGGTACCGTAGAAAGTAACCCTTACCAGCAAGGCTGGTTCGTGCCACATGATATACCCGGCATGGTAGCGATGATGGGGGGCAAAGAAAAAACACTTGCCGACCTTAACCAGTTTTTTGATAAGGCACCAAAGGATTTTATATGGAACGACTATTATAACCACGCTAACGAACCGGTACACCATGTGCCGTTCCTGTTTAACCGTTTAGGTGAGCCCTGGCTTACCCAAAAATGGACACGCGCTATATGCGACAGGGCCTATCACAACCAGGTATATGGCCTGGTAGGTAATGAGGACCTGGGGCAGATGTCAGCCTGGTATATATTGGCGGCAACGGGTTTCCACCCCGTTTCGCCCGGCGATCCACGCTATGAGATAACCAGCCCGGTATTTAATAAGATCACCATAAAGCTCGACCCGAAATACGCTACCGGGAAAACTTTTACGGTAACGGCAAATAATAACTCGCCGCAAAACGTATACATACAAAGCGCGAAATTAAACGGCAAGCCATACGATCATTGCTTTATTAACCATGCAGATATTGTTGCAGGCGGCACTCTGGACTTGGAAATGGGCGATAAACCCAACAAAAGCTGGGGTATTAACTAAGCTAATTAGGGTGATATCCAGGGGCTAAGTAAAAATACTTAACCCTATTTTTGTTGCATTAAACAATTTATATACCTAAATTGTATTTATAAATACCAATTTATAAACCCATGGCCGAAATTTTACTACCCGGCTCCATCATGTACGCGACAGAGTACTGGGGGGCAACCGCTTTTGTTAAGATAACCCCGTTAGGGGATAGTTACGATGTGTGTATAAACGACCAGCACCTGGCTGTATTATCATACCGGGACAATCTTATTTTAGAGGATGTTGAAGGCCGTTTTGACGATGCGGAAATGATCAGCGAGATATCACAGCGTATTGAGGCCTGTGTGCATTAAGAACTTTATGCCCGCACTGTTGTTATGTACGCATGGTTAAACTTCAACGTAGCGTACTGGTACTTTTTTTCTTTTTTCTCGTCTTCAGCGGGTTATATTTTGCCAGCGAGTTCCTGGTTCCCTTAGCTATATCCGCTATTCTGGCCATGCTGTTTATAGGTTTCAGTAACTTTTTAGAACGTAAAGGGATGAACAGGGGGTTCTCCTCCTTATGTTCGGTTTTATTGTTATTGATATCTGTAAGTGTCATTATTCTGCTGCTATCCCTGCAGTTAAGTGAATTTGCTGCTGATTTTGACATCATGAAGAAAAAGCTGACGGAGTTGTTACTAAACCTTCAACGGTGGGTGCATGCTACCGTGGGTATATCAGTAAAGCAACAGGATGAAATGCTTAAGCAAGGGCAGGAAGCCGGTAATAACGCCGGTGGTATGGCTGCTGCCGTATTAGCCGCCGTAATGGGTATGGCCGTTAATATTGTTTTGGGCTTGGTATATATGTTTCTTTTGCTTTATAACCGCAGCCGCATCAAAAAATTCTTTATCATGCTGGTTCCCAATAGTGTAAATGAGAAAACCGATATGGTTATACATGAATCGGCACAGGTAGCACAAAAATATTTGAGCGGTTTAGGTACCATGATCGTGATGCTGTGGATAATGTATGGGGTAGGGTTTAGCCTGGTAGGGGTAGAGAATGCCATATTTTTTGCCATACTATGCGGCGTGCTGGAAATTGTGCCATTTATAGGTAACCTTACAGGTACTACAATCACAGTGTTGGCGGTGTTGGTACAGGGTGGTAATAATACCATGGTGATAGGGGTTATTTGCACTTACCTGTTTATACAATTTATACAAACTTATATACTTGAACCCCTGGTGGTTGGCGAGCAGGTGAGCATTAACCCGCTATTTACCATAATGGCCATTGTGGTTGGCGAACTGGTATGGGGCATACCCGGTATGATACTGGCAATCCCAATGTTAGGCATCGTGAAAATTATTTGTGATAACGTACCGGAGTTAAAGCCATACGGTTTTTTAATAGGATGCGAGCCAAAAAAGAAAAAAACAGGCGTAATAGACAGATTGAAGAAATTGTTTGTTAGAAGTTAGTGATTAGAGATTAGTAATAACTTCCAAACCAATTATCAATAATTTCAAACCTAATCGATCAAAGATTCATCACTAAATTTTTACACACTGCTAAATCGTTTAGATAAATATTGCCATAATTTATATTTATAATTACAAGGTAATGGAATACCCCTCAACTAATAATATTTTTCTTTCAAATGCCTCTAATGAAAACTGTCTTTTTCCGATTATTTATCCTGTCGGGATGTTGCTTATTGTTATTCTCGTCCATGATATATACCAACCGGGCACAAATAACCGGCGAGTTAACTATGCAGGCAGATACAGAGCAGAATAGGTTCACTAAAACAGTGTTATCCGAAAAACTGGACGAGCCGCTTCAAATGTTTATCCTTAAAGATAACAAGGTGCTGTTTATCGAGCGAAAAGGCAATGTTAAACTGTATAACCCCGATACCAAAACCACTAACATTATAGCTACCATACCGGTTAGCACAAAATATAAAAGCAAACAAGGCAAAATAAGCGAAGCCGAAGACGGTTTACTGGGCATTGTTGCAGATCCCGGTTTTGAGAAAAATCACTGGCTATACTTGTACTACTCGGCTGCCGGCGATGATGCTAAGAACATATTGGTACGGTATAATTTCATTAACGACCAATTGATAGAGTCGTCAAAAAAAGTAATGTTAGAGGTGCCTGTACAGCGTGAACAATGCTGCCATACAGGTGGTAAGATGGATTTTGACAATGACAAAAATCTTTACTTAACCACAGGCGACAATACAAGTTCAAAAGCTACAGGTTACAGCCCTGCCGACGAACGCGAGGGACGCAGTGCCTGGGATGCTCAAAAATCATCATCAAACACAAATGACCTGCGCGGAAAAATACTAAGAATACATCCCGAAGCAGACGGCACTTATACGGTGCCTGACGGCAATCTTTTTCCTAAAGGCACTGCCAAAACCCGCCCCGAAATTTATGTAATGGGTATACGCAACCCCTACAGCATATTTTTTGACAAACAATCGGGTTATTTGTATTGGGGCGAGGTAGGGCCCGATGCCGGTAAAGATTCGGTAGGTAAGGGGCCTCGCTCTTATGATGAGTGGAACCGTACTAACAAACCGGGCTTTTTTGGCTGGCCATATTTTGGTGCGGATAACAAAGCTTACAATAAAATCGATTTTTCAACAGGTATTTCACAGGGCATACATAACCCGGATAAGCCGTTGAACACCTCGCCCAACAATACCGGCTTGACAGAACTGCCGCCAACCAACAGGGCTTTTATATGGTATTCATACAACCAATCGGATGAGTTTCCGGTGCTGGGTACCGGCGGGCGGTCTGCCATGGTGGGGCCGGTTTATCACAGTGATGACTACGCTGCATCAGCCAAACGCTTCCCCGATTATTATAATAATAAGCTGTTTATTTTTGAATGGCTGCGCGATTGGATAATAACAGTAACTATAGATAATAATGGTAATTACCAGTCGATGGAGCGTTTCATGCCCGGCCTGCGCTTTAGTCACCCTATGGACCTTAAGTTTGGACCAGACGGCGACATGTATGTGCTGGAGTATGGCCAGGGCTGGTTTAGCCAAAATAACGATGCACAATTGGTGCGCATAAGTTATAATGCCGGTAATCGTAAACCAACCGTTGCAGCTAAATCAGATAAACAGGTTGGTGGTGTTCCACTTAAAGTAAATTTCTCATCAGCCGGAACTGAAGATTTTGACAAGGATGGTTTAACCTATAAATGGGCCATAAGTACACCAACGGGCACAAAAATCCCTTTAAAAGGTGAAAATCCTATGTATACTTTCCTAAAAAAAGGAGTATATAAAGCTGTTTTAACTGTTACCGATACCAAAGGCGCATCCTCATCAAAAACAATAACTATTAAGGCAGGCAACCAGCCACCAACTGTTAGTATTACTGTTTCAGGTAACCAGTCTTATTATTTCCCGGGCAAGGCTATAAGTTACAAAGTAAATATGCGCGACAAAGAGGATGGAATAATACCGGGCGGCAAATTACCGGCATTAAAGCTTAAAATTGCTATAACCCAAACAGGTACCGAAGAAGAGAACACTGACCAGCCCGGCCATCGCTACGGCCCCGAAAGTTTTGTTGAAGGCAAAGCGCTGATGCTAAAAAGCGACTGCAAGGCCTGCCACGACGAGACACGTAAAATAATAGGCCCGGCCTATAAAACCATAGCAGACAAGTATAAAGATGAACCGGTAACGGTGGCAAAACTGGCAGCAAAGGTTATCAACGGCGGTAACGGAGTTTGGGGTGAAATGAGTATGTCGGCACATCCGCAATTGGCTAAGGACGATGCGAAGTCGATAGTGCGTTATATATTAAACATCGCATCCGCCAACACGGTGCCTGTCAATCTGCCGCCTGCAGGTGTTTATACGCCCAACGCGACAGATGGGGTGATAACCATGAAAGCCGCTTATACAGATAAAGGTGTTCCCGGCATACCTGCCGCATTTACCGAAACAGTTTATCAATTGAACAGCCCTGTCTTACAGGCTGCAAGCGGTAAACTTGATGGCGATTTCCAGGTATATAGTAAAAGTAGAGGGCGCTCGGCCGTATTTGTAAAAAAGGCGGGCAGCATCAGTTTTCAGAACCTCGACCTTACGGGCGTAACCGGTTTTAGCTTTAATGTATCTACACCTAACAGAACAAAGGGTGGCAAAATAGAGGTAAGGCTTGGCGCTGTTAACGGAAGAGTGTTAGCAACTGCAGATATAGGGCAGGGGTTAGAGCGTAGTGGTATAAATGTCTCCCTTGATAATCCGTTGCCCGGCAAACAAAATATTTACTTTGTGTTTAGCGGAGCCGACACTACAGACGGCTTTTTTTACATAGATACCATCACCTTAAAAGCTAATTAAGCTGCGAAAATTACGGTATAGTTCTTGCTTATTTAATACCAGATAGCCTTAATTGCTATCCGAATATTATTTAACCTATAAATTTCATCTTTATGAAAAACAACCAGGATTTGAGGAGCAGTGGAAATTTCCAGGGAAACTCAACAGCAGACAGGGCCTTCATCGATCAGAAAGAAACCCAGAAACAAAAAGGGATAACCAACGGCGGCGGACA
>JBDSIC010000250.1:0-3354 GCA_039918195.1 Mucilaginibacter sp. | reverse complement strand
CATATATTTTTTCGAAACCGCTTAATACGTCAGCCTTGGTCATTACCAGTTGGGTAACGCCGTTCAGCATAATGGCATATTTTAAAGCGGGCAGGTCTATCCAGCCGGTACGACGTGGCCTGCCGGTTGTAGCGCCAAATTCGTGGCCTATGCGGCGCAGTTCTTCGCCTGTTTCATCGTCAAGTTCGGTCGGGAAGGGTCCGCTGCCTACACGGGTACAATAAGCTTTAAAAATACCTATCACATCGCCAATTTGCTTTGGTGCAATACCCAAACCGGTACAAGCGCCGGCGGCAGTAGTATTTGATGAGGTTACAAACGGATACGAACCGAAGTCAATATCCAGCATGGCGCCCTGTGCACCTTCGGCTAATACTTTTTTGCCTTGTTTAATGTAATCGTTTACTAAATGCTCCGAATCAACCAGCGGGAACTGTTTGATCAGGTCGAGCGCTTCAAAAAACGCTGCTTCCCTCTCCGAAAAATCTTCCACGTTGCCATACAGTAATTGCAGCATCGATTTGTGCTTTTCAACCAGTTTATGGTAGCGTTCCTCAAAATCGGGCAGGGTAATATCGCCAATGCGTAAACCATTACGCCCGGTTTTATCCATATAGGTAGGGCCGATGCCCTTTAAGGTTGAGCCAATTTTGCCTTCGCCCATCTTCTTTTCAGAAGCCGCGTCAAGCAATTGGTGGGTAGGTAATATCAGGTGCGCCTTTTTGGCAATCACCAAGTTCTTTTTAGCCAGCAGGTCGTGCCCGGCAGCTTTTAATTTGTCAAGTTCTTTTTTAAGGGTAATGGGGTCAATAACAACGCCGTTGCCTATCAGGTTAAGCGTGTTGTCGAAAAATATACCCGAGGGGATAGTGTTTAGTACAAACTTTTTACCGTCAAATTCTAAAGTATGCCCGGCATTCGGTCCGCCCTGGAAACGTGCTACCAATTCATATTCAGCAGCCAGAACATCAACAATTTTACCTTTACCCTCGTCGCCCCACTGGAGGCCTAATAATACGTCAACAGCCATTTATCTAAGTTATATTCGTCTTTTATAGTAATCGTCAAATGCTTTTATTATCGTTTTTTTTACTTGTTTCCAAGTTTGTTTTTCAAGTGATACAGGGTCAACATTATCCTCCGCATCATCAAAATAAATCACCGATCTGATTACCGCAAAGGTATCATCATAAGGGTATCTATCATGATAAAATTTAAAAAGATTATCAAGAGTGTAAAACTGCAATAATTTAGCTATATCCCAAAAGTCTTTTTTTACACCCCGGCCATTGATGGCGTTTAGTTTTAGTGCTATCAAATCCCGCTCATCAGCTAAAGGTATTCCATCAATTACTTTTGCAGGATATAAAAAGGGGTCCTTAACCGAAACAAAGTCAACTTTTACATCCTCTACAATACATTGAAGGATTGAATTGCTGCGGTTGTTGGTAATAGTGATACGACCATAATTGTTCTCCAGCAGTTCAATCAAAATATCTTTTTCGAGGGGTCTATCTGTAAAAAAATCAAGATCAATTGATTTTCTGTGTCCGTACAATAAAGATAAGGCTGTACCGCCAACTAATCTGAACTGCAAAAAATCGGGAATTGAAACTATCCTTTTTAGAAGTCCCAGTGTGGCCGGTTCAACTGTTTCTTCTCGTAACATTTAAAATCAGTTGGTTTAACTTTAAATAATGTACAGCAAAAATTAATGCTGATATCAGAAAGCCATAATGCCTGCAAGGCTAACTCACGCAGCTTAGCAAACCCGTAAAATTTTAATAGGTTATTAAAATCATCCGCTTTGCCCCGTTCAATAACCTTTTCAACTACATACCGCGCATGCTTCTCATAGTCGATGGTATCCATATCAACATCCCAAAAAGCTTGTTTGCTTAGTTCCGGTTTGTTAAACTTTCCTGTCACAATAGCCCTCTTTTAGTTTTACACAATTACTGTAAAGGTTTAACGAGTGGTGTTTTACCTCAAATTTAAGCAGGTCGCCCATCATGCTTTGTATTTGTTGTATGCGCGGATCGCAAAATTCAACCACCTTGCCGCAATCAAGGCAAATAATATGGTCGTGCTGTTTGTAGCCGTATGATTTTTCGAACTGGGCCATATTTTTGCCAAACTGGTGCTTGGTCACCAAATCGCACGATACCAGCAATTCCAGCGTATTGTAAACCGTAGCACGGCTTACACGGTATTTTTTATTTTTCATGTGGATGTATAATGACTCCACATCAAAATGGTCGCTACGTGAGTATATCTCTTCCAGTATGGCAAAACGCTCGGGCGTTTTGCGCAAACTTTTGTTTTCAAGATATGCCTCGAATATTTTTTTAACCAGCGCTATCGTTTCCTGTTGTAGCATAATTGGGGTAGCAAATAAATAAAAAGTAAAGTTAAGAAATTAGTTTATTGGTTGATTATGTTTATTTAGTTAACAGTGGGATTACCTACACGAATTACTTACTCACGATATTCTTCCAAAAGTTGTATGTGCAATTAATATATTCTGCACTCGGTGTTATCAAACTATCTGATGATAAATAAGCATTTAAGGAATCTATCGACATTTTATCTTTTAAATCTATTGGTTTCATGCCGTGATTTAGAGGGTAGCATTCTGAATCCTCTTTCCCTGTGATTTTTGTCAGAATACAATTTATTGCGACAGTTTTATCAGGGTCAGTTATCCTGTTAAGTAGTTTTTTTAATTTATCACTATCCTTTATTTTCACCAGTTGCTGAGCCTCATCACTCATATACATTGGAGCATAATGGCGAGTTTGACAAGATTCCTTATTTAATTTATCTATCAGAAAATCAGTACGGTTTAAAGATGCTGAGTTTTGCGCATAGGTTTCGATATATGCAAATAACAGAACCAAACCGATCCAATACGCCTTACCTAACATCACGACGCCTTTTCTATAACCGAATCAAACCTGTCCACCGAAGTAACCCCGCGCACCTGTTTCAGCTTTTTCACCAGGTCTTCTAAATGCTGGGTATCATTCACGTATACCATTATCGACCCTTCAAATATACCGTTATCGCTGTCCACCGTTATTGAGCGCATATTTACCTTAAAGTCGTTTGATATAACAGTGGTGAGTTTGTTTATCAGCCCCACATCATCAATACCACGTATGCGTAAACCGGTTAAAAATGCCAGTTCCTGCTGGTTTGTCCAGCGGGCTTTTACCACGCGGTAGCCGTAGCTGGCCATTAGTTTGGCCGCGTTAGGGCAATTGGTGCGGTGTATCTTGATGCCGTCGCTCACGGTAATAAAGCCAAACACATCATCGCCGGGGATAGGGTTACAGCAATTGGCCAGCTTGT
>JBDSIC010000249.1:0-4397 GCA_039918195.1 Mucilaginibacter sp. | reverse complement strand
TCCGGCGGTTAGTGTGCCGGTTTTATCAAAAACTACAGTTGTTATTTTACGGGAGTTTTCAAATGCGGTCCGGTTTTTAATAAGCAACCCATGCTTTGCCGATAAAGAAGTTGATTTGGCCACTACAAGCGGTACCGCAAGTCCGAGCGCGTGCGGGCAGCAAATAACTATTACGGTAACCATTCTTTCAATGGCGAAGGCGAGGCTTTTGCCGTCGGCAAACCAAAAAATAAAAGTGCCTATACCGGCTGCAAGCGCAATGATGGTTAGCCATCGCGCGGCCTTGTCGGCTAATAACTGCGTATTAGATTTTGCGTCGCGGGCATTTTTTACAAGGGCGATAACCTTCGATAAGTATGATTCACCTCCGCTATGTGTCACCTTAAGTTTTAATGCCCCGTTGCCGTTTATCGATCCTGCAATTATTTTATCACCCTTAACCCTTTTCGCCGGTTTTGATTCGCCGGTCAGCATTGATTCGTCCAGGTAACTTTCTCCATCTTCGATGATACCGTCAGCTGCAATTTTTTCACCTGGTTTTACCAGTATCACATCATTAGCTTTTAATGTATCTATTTTTACATCTTCCGTATTTTTGCCCTTAATCAAATGTGCTTCGGCAGGCAGCAGTTTCACTAATAGTTCAAGCTCTTTTGACGCCCCTGCCACCGAAGTCATTTCAATCCAATGCCCTATCAGCATGATTAAGATAAGCGTTGTCAGTTCCCAAAAGAAATCCATTCCTTCCAGACCGAATACAGTTGCCGCGCTGTATATATAAGCCACCGCTATAGCAAAACCTATCAGTGTCATCATGCCCGGGTTCATGGCCTTTATTTCACTTACCCAGCCATTTAAAAAAGGCCATCCGCCATATACAAAAACAAGGGTAGATAAGGCGAATAACAAATATGCCGAACCGCTAAAGTTGATATCAATATGCAACCATTGCTGTATCATGGGCGAAAGCAACATAATCGGAATGGTTAAAGCAAGTACTACATAAAAGCGTTTCTTAAAATCGCTTATCATCATGGCGTGATGGTCATGACTGTGATTCATGGTATCATGGCTCATCTTGCTGTGATCATGTTTATGATATCCAGAACGAACATCACCGGGCGAATTTTTGCCTGCTTCGGTAGATTTGGGGCTATTATTCATTTTTTGTTAGTGCAGTTTGATGACTGTATCGTAAATATTACTTGTAAAAAACTAACAATACAATATAGTTTATTCTGTTATTTTTTAAATTATTGTTTAGCCTTTTCTTTTTTCTGGGCCAGGAAGAAACAATGTGCAGCACAGGCGTGGAGCTTGTAATTTTTGTGAACAGTACCCATATTGTGTCCTTTTGGATCTAAAATAGCACAATCATTCTTGTCAATATCTTTTAGGGTAAGCACAGTTGCACCATTAATGTCAATGTAGTTGCCGTTTTTTTGTGCCTTACCTAAATTTTTTCCGTAAGCGTCAATAATATTCCCATTTTTATCAATAAAATAAAGTTTTTGACCCTGGTTATTGCGTACTATATCATCTTTATCAATAAAGCCAAGCTGGGTTCCGCCATGGTCATGTATACCGCCTTTTTTGTCGATTGAAATTTTATGTGCAACTTTTTGAGTTTGTGCAGAAGCAACAAAAGTAACACAGGCGGCAACAATAATTGTAAGTGAAAATAAGCGAATTAATTTTTTCATGATTTTAATTTTTAATTTCTTCAAAAATCATACTCTTAGCCTTAATTTAATATGATCACAGGCATTTTAAAAATGATTGGTATCATAAAATTTCATTGTATTATGAATGGCAACATAAACAACTTAACAGAAAGTGGACAGGCAATATAGGAATGGGTACATTGGGTGCAGGATGTATGAAAATATCTCTATAAAAAACAAAAACCCCGCGATAACCTGTCGCGGGGCTTTGTTAAATAACAAACTGCTTAATATTTTAATACCAAATACTCGGTTTTGGCCTTTTTAATGCCGCCTTCATTATATTCCAGGTTATAAAAATAAGTGCCTGCTTTTTGGCGTTCGCCGGCAGATGATAATCCGTTAAATGCACGCGAGGTGTTATTATACCCTGCCGTTTCGTATATTTTATAACCGTTGCTATTAACAGTGGTCAGTTTATTATCCGGTAATTTTTCAATACCCTTAATAGTTGCCAACTGTGCCGCTTGCGGGACTAAAAGAAGTGATAGCAGGGGTTTGAGCAAATACACCGATAAATATAGCCGGGCATATTATGGCAATAACTGTAAATAGAATTTTTTTCATGTGTAATGATCTAGGTTGTGATACGATTAAGGTAGGGCTAATATATTTTGATATTTTATAAACACCAGTATTATTTTTAATAAAGCAGGGCGAAATCCCTTTTGAAGATATAATAAAAAAAATACTGATTTTTGTCCTATTCTTATATTCCTGATCGTCATTCGGTTTTAACAATTTAAATTCAAGCAAAATGAAAGAGTTTTTATTCGTATTCAGAAATGATTACAGCGCAGTACCTGTGGGATCGCCCGAAGAATTGCAAGCCGTTACCAAAAGCTGGATGGACTGGGTAGGCAGCATAGCGGCCCAAAACAAATTAAGCGACCGTGGCAACCGACTGGGGTCCGAAGGCAAAGTGGTTAGGCCTGATAATGTAGTTACCGATGGCCCTTATACCGAAATTAAGGAACTGATTGGCGGTTACACCATTGTTAAAGTAGAAACCCTGGAAGAGGCTGTTGAACTTGCAAAAGGCTGCCCCATATTTGCTGTAGGCGGCAACGTGGAAGTAAGATACATTGACCCAATGTAACCTGTTAAATATACCCTGCAAAACCAAAAAGCCTTTGTATTTTGCAGGGGCTTTTTTTATTTATGGAACAAACCACGTTGATACCCCATTTATTCAGGACCGAGTACCGCAAGATAACGGCGGTGTTGGTTAAGGCATTTGGTATTGAGCATATCGAAATTGCCGAAGATATAGCCAGTGATACCTTTTTACACGCATCAGAAACATGGCCGTTTAAGGGCGTACCCGAAAACCCTGCCGCCTGGCTTTATACTGTTGCGAAAAACAAAGCCAAAGATCACCTGAAGCGCGATACGCTTTTTAATCAAAAGATAAGCCGTCAGCTCGGCAGTTTAACACAGGTTGCGGAAGAGATAGAGATAGACCTTTCTGAAAAAAATATTGCAGACAGCCAGCTGCAAATGATGTTTGCCATTTGCCACCCGGCTATCCCTGCCGAGGCACAAATAGGCCTGTCGTTAAGGATACTTTGCGGTTTTGGCATCAATGAAATTGCCGCGGCTTTTTTAACTAATAAAGAAACCATTAACAAGCGGCTTTTCAGGGCAAAAGAAAAACTGCGTTCCGAACAGGTAAAAATTGAATTTCCTGCTGAAACTGAAATTGATAAGCGGCTGGAAACGGTTTTAACCACGTTGTATCTGCTTTTTAATGAAGGCTATTATTCTTCGGGCCGCGATGTTAGCCTGCGTAAAGATGTTTGCGTGGAAGCCATGCGCTTAACACACCTGCTTATTGAAAACAAAACTACCAACAAGCCTTTTGTAAACGCTTTGCTGGCGCTGATGTGCTTCCATGCCTCGCGTTTTGAGGCCCGCACGGGCAAAAATGGCGAAACCGTATTATATCAAGACCAAAACGAAGCGCTTTGGGATGACGCACTCATCAAGAAGGGTGCGTACTTTTTAAAACAGGCATCGCAGGGGAATAAGCTTACTAAGTATCATTTAGAAGCGGGCATAGCTTACTGGCATACCATAAAAAAAGATACTGCCGAGAAATGGGAAACCATTTTGCAGTTATACAACAGGCTGCTGCAGCTGGAATACTCGCCCATAGCCGCGCTAAACCGCACTTACGCGCTGGCGAAAGCTAACGGCAAACCCGTCGCAATTATCGAAGCTGAAAAGTTAGATATTAAAGGCAATCACCTGTACCACTCGTTATTAGGGGAACTATACACAGGTATCGATAGTGTTATGGCACTGGCCCATCTTCAAACAGCTTTAACTATGTCAGGGTCCAAAGCGGATAAAGGCATTATTGAGAAAAAGATAGCCGCTATAAATACCGATTGAACGTATAATCAATGATCATCGATAATCTCAATCGATTGTATTTTAGTAATTTATTTTTACCTTTCACAACCGTTACTATTACAATTATAACCTATGGTATACCTGTTTAAAAAGTTAAGGATAATACAGGCTTTTTTCCTGTTGATCTTTTTGCCTCAAAGCAACCTGTTGGCGCAGGTGGCCGCAAAATATGCCCCGGCTAAAATAGAAAGGTTAAACCCTGCGCTGGATGCTATCATTGATACCAACTCCAAATTAGAAATTATCGCCGAAGGC
>JBDSIC010000248.1:0-2937 GCA_039918195.1 Mucilaginibacter sp. | reverse complement strand
GTGCAAACGTATCTGCAGGTATACCTCACCAATAACCGGGAAGTTGTAGTTGAGCATCAAACTGTAGTTGGGCAGCAGGCTGCCGGCAATACTGTTCTCAATAGCCATAACTACATAGTCGGCCTCGCCGTTCTTCAGCGCCTCAAAAGTTTGTTTAAAAGAGTTGCACTCGATAGTCTGGATGTCTTCCCCAAAATACCTGAAGGCCGCTTCTTCGTGAAACGAAGCGCGTATCCCCTGTATGGCAACCCTTGGTGTTTTTTTAGTCATGACCCTTATTAAAGCAAAAAGTCCCGGTCTTTTCAGGCCGGGACTTTTCAGTTTCTTTATATGTGTTAGTGCATATTAAGCCCGGCTTGTACTGTTAAAGTAAAAGTAGTAACCGTAAAAATATGCGTTGTTAAATTTCATTTTGTTTATTGTGGCGCTAATGTACAGGATAAAATGATATTGTCAAAATAAAACTTTATTTTTTTGGGGATAAGAGAGGGCAGACGGAATTTTATTTGCTTGTCCCATCGTAGTTGTGATCTTCAAGTGTCCATTCTATCATCACTTCTTTTATCCAATCTGTAAAATTGCTATAACATTGTTCTACCTCATTAACAGTGCTGTAATTATAATCCCATTGCCAGAATACAACAGGGCAAATTCCATCGTTTACCTGCATTAAATTTAAGCAATAATGATTTCCTCTGCCGTCCGGAGAAAAGGGTAAAAAATGAACCGGCATGGGGTGTGCTGTTTCGAAATGCTCAAATTGGTAGACCTCATTAAGGGATGAACGCCGTAAACTTTTGTCTAGTCCTAATATTCCAGTGCCCATTATTGAGATGCCGTTATATTTCTTTAACACATATTTAAAATCAAGTGGAAGAGTAAAGCTTATTTCGTCTTCAAATAATTCAAGTCTATTATCATTTATTGGAGGTCCAAACTCAGCAATGGTATTTGCGAACAAGGAAAGTTCATTCAGCAATGCATCGCACGTATTATAAACATCCATGATTTCCCCTTGCTTATTCCAATTGCACATAACGAATAAATAACTAAATAATTATTTTATGGGCGCCCGGGCGGGCTTTCCAGGGCTGCGCTTCGCTCCGGTGCCTCCTTCGTCGGCACTAAACCCTTACAATCCCTGGCGCGGCTTTGGCTATCGTTGGGCCTCACCCCATCAGCGTTTCTTCAGGTAGCAGAGGCTGTACGAGCCCTCTCCATCGGAGAGGGCGGCAGAGGCAGAGCCAATTGCACCGGCGTTAATGGGTGAGGCTGAAACCGAAAGTGGTGCCAAAATTCTGCAGTGTTCCAAAACGTTCACGGGCGTGTTCCAGAATGTTCACGGGTATGTTCCAAAGTGCTCACAGAGTGTTCACGGTGTTCCACCCTCAAAAAATGAACACCTTTACAATACCAGGCACAATTAAGGCCTCAAATTACTGATACCTATATTATACTTAACGCCGAAGAAGAGTTAGTCTATCGCTTCGCCAATAGTAATGGTCAAAGTTCCTGCATAGTTGCTTTCGTATGTATCTTTTAAATAACCTATATATAAATAACCTATATATTAAATAACCTATATAATCATTATCTTCATGCCGTTATACAACGATGAAAAAATTATTAGTTCTTATATTATTTGTTTCACTGGCAGTCAGCTCTTTTGCACAAAGAAAAGGATATGTAACATTGGAAGAGTTGAAGATGTTAGCATCATCTTCCCCCGAAAAATTTAAAGAGTTTGCCAAGGCGCGGGGCTTTAAGGTTATTGCAGAGTCGGTTGAGGATGCGGGCGTGCATTACCGCTACATAAGCCAGAGTTACGAGGGAGACGGTATGCAAAATCACCTTACCTTGGTAGTAATGAATGAACATTGGCAAGATAATTTGAGTAATTATGTATCTTTTGCTACCACTAATAAAAAATATTTCTACTCACTAAAAAATATTTTTTTGAAAGAAGGCTTCATTAGCAAGGGGGTGAACATGACCTTTACCCAATACACAAAAGGCAACCAGGTAATTGAAACGCAGGATGAATACACCGAAGCATCGTATTATCAGTTAATTTACTATGACCCCGTAAGCAGGTCATATCCTAAGTAGGTTGTATGTTTATAACCCCACATAATAATCCAGCGCCTCGTATAATTCTTCCTTAGTACAGATATTATCGATAGTGAATTTGCCTATCCGGTTTAACAGCGTACAGTTTATTTTGCCATCGATATTCTTTTTGTCCTTCAGCATAATGGTATACACGTCCTCGTACATGGCACTGTTAAGCGAGTAGTGCTGGTACAGGCTGCCTATCACAAATTGTATCTCGTCCAGTTCTTGCTTGCTTAATCCTGTGCGTTTATGTGAAAGATAAGCTTCGCAAAGCATACCTATGGCAATCGCCTCGCCGTGGGTAAGCGGGTCAGCATCGTGGGTTAATGACCATGTTTCGACCGCGTGACCTACAGTGTGCCCAAAATTGAGGCTTTTACGGATGTGCTGCTCGGTAGGGTCCTCTATTACTACCTTATTTTTTAGTATAACCGAGGCATGTATTAGTTCGGCTGCCGGGTTATGCAGATCGCTTTGTTTTAGCCGGTTCCAGTAGGCGGCATCCAGTATCAGCCCGTGTTTCAGCATTTCGGCCAGGCCGGATAATGTCTGGCGCGGGGGCAGCGTCTGTAAAAAATCGTAATCAATAAATACCGCTTTAGGCTGGGTAAACGTACCGATGATGTTTTTCACACTATCCACATCAATACCCGTTTTACCACCCACCGACGCATCTACCTGCGACAACAGGGTGGTAGGCACCTGCACAAAATCTATCCCCCGCTTATAAGTTGATGCCGCGAAGCCGCCCATATCTGTAATAACGCCGCCGCCTAAATTTACCATCAGGGCTTTGCGGTCGGCACCAAAATCTATCAGCAT